>RGEP01000215.1 GCA_009918225.1 Betaproteobacteria bacterium
TGCCGCCAAGGCCACGGAAGAGGAACTGAAGGATGCAAGTTTTCGTATCTCCATGGAAATCGCCCGACTCCAGGCCAGTGGAACCACCGATCCTGTTTTTCAAGCACGTATCAATATCCTTTCAAAGATTCGTCAGACGCTTGATACAACTGTTGAGCAAGCTGGCGTCGCCACCCGGCTGAGGCCAGGGCCAGCACCCCGCTGGGGCAGCGGGCTTGTGGGCGCGCTAGCATCGCAGCTTGGAGGACAGTCCCATGGATTCCCTGGATCTGCAGGTGCTTGAACAGGCGCGCGACTGGGCGCGCGAAGGCCATCCGGTGTGGCTGGTGACCGTGATCGAGACCTGGGGCTCGGCGCCCCGGCCGCCGGGTGCCCTGCTGGCCATGCGCGGCGATGGCCAGGTGGTGGGCTCGGTGTCGGGCGGCTGCGTGGAAGACGACCTGATCGAGCGGGTGCGCCATGGCGAGCGGGTCGGCCGGCCCACCCTCATCCAGTATGGTGTGAGCAAGGACGAAGCGGCGCGTTTCGGGCTGCCCTGTGGCGGCAATCTGCGCCTGGTGCAGGAGCCGTTGACCGACGTGGCCTGGGTCGACGAGGTGCTGCACAGAACCGCCCAACACGAGATCGTGGCCCGCACCCTGTGCCTGCAGACCGGCTCGGTGACGCTGCAGCCGGGTGCGCGCGGCCAGGCGTTTTCCTTCGATGGGCAAACGATGCGTTCGCTGTTTGGCCCGCGCTGGCGCCTGCTGATCATCGGCGCCGGGCAGCTTTCGCGGGCCGTGGCGCAGATGGCCTTGATGCTGGACTTCGAAGTGATTTGCTGCGACCCCCGGGAGGAGTACCACCTGAGCTGGGACGTGCCCGGTACCGTCTTCAGCAAAGCCATGCCCGATGACCTGGTGCAGTCGCTGGAGCTGGATCCGCACAGCGCCGTGGTGGCGGTGACGCACGACCCCAAGCTCGACGACCTGGTGCTGCTGGAGGCCCTGAAGTCGCCGGCTTTCTATGTCGGGGCCCTGGGCTCGCGCGGCAACACGGCCAAGCGCAAGGAACGCCTGAAACTCTTTGACCTCAGCGAGGCTGAGATCGGGCGTTTGCATGGGCCCATTGGCCTGGACCTGGGCGGCAAGACACCGGCCGAGGTGGCCGTGTCCATCCTGGCCGAGGTGATCGCCGTGCGCAGCGGCACGGCGCTGCTGCAAAAGAAGCTCGGGTCTTCCGTCCCGGCGTGTTCGCTGATCACCCCATGATCGCCGCCTGAGTACCCCATGAGCGCCTCCGAACACACGCCCCTAGACTGGCCCGGCACGGGCACCCACCGCATTCCCTTTGGCGTGTACACCAGCGCCGAGCTGCACCGGTTGGAGCTGGAGCGGCTGTTCTACAAGAACCACTGGCACTATGTGGGCCTGGAGGCTGAAGTGCCCCAGCCTGGGGACTTCAAGCGCACCGTGGTGGGCGAGCGCAGCGTGGTGCTGGTTCGTGCGCTGGACGGGCAATTGCACGTGGTGGAGAACGTGTGCAAGCACCGCGGCATGCAGTTTTGCCGCGAACGACATGGCAACCGAAAGGAGTTTGTCTGCCCCTACCACCAATGGAGCTACACGCTCAGCGGCGATCTGCAGGGCGTGCCCTTTCGCCGTGGGGTGCGCCAGGAGGGCAAGGTCCATGGCGGCATGCCCGCCGATTTCGATCCCCGTGAGCATGGCTTGACCCGGCTGCGCGTGGCCACGCGCGGGGGCGTGGTGTTTGCCACCTTCGACCATGAGATGGAGTCCTTGGAGGACTTCATCGGGCCGTCCATCCTGCGATGGTTTGACCGGATGTTCGATGGCCGCGGCCTGACCGTGCTGGGCTACAACCGCCAACGCATCCCGGGTAACTGGAAGCTGATGCAAGAGAACATCAAGGATCCCTACCACCCAGGACTCCTGCACACCTGGTTTGTCACCTTCGGCCTTTGGCGTGCCGACAACAAGGCCGAGCTGCAGATGGACCGCCACCACCGCCACGCGGCCATGATCTCCACCCGAGGCGCCACCGGGGCCGCTTCGCAGGTCACCCAGGTCTCCTCCTTCAAGGAAACCATGAAGCTGCACGATGACCGGTTCCTGGACATCGTGCCCGAAGCCTGGTGGGGTGGGCCCACGGCGGTGATGACCACCCTGTTTCCCAGCGTGATCCTGCAGCAGCAGGTCAACAGCGTGTCCACCCGCCACATCCAGCCTGATGGCCACGGCCACTTCGACTTTGTGTGGACCCACTTCGGTTACGAGGACGACGACCCGGCCATGACGCAGCGGCGCTTGCGACAGGCCAATCTGTTTGGCCCGGCGGGCTTTGTTTCCGCCGACGACGGTGAGGTGATCGAGATGTGCCAAGAGGCTTTCGAGCGCGCGCAAGCCGGTCAGGGCCACGCCTTGGCCGAACTCGGCGGCCGCGAGGTGGCCGACAGCGACCACATGGTCACCGAGACCCTGATCCGCGGCATGTACCGCTACTGGCGCGGGGTGATGCAGCCATGACGGCGGTCAACCCGGAGGACCTGGTGGCGCTGACCCAGCTGCAGGCGCAAGCGGCCCGCCTGGCCGATGACGGCCGTTGGGTGGAATGGGCTGAGCTGTTCACCGACGATGGCCTGTACCTGCTGCAGCCGCGCGAGAACTTCGATCGCGGCTTCCCGCTGGCCACCATGCGCTTTGAAAGCAAGGGCATGCTGCTGGACCGTGCCTATGCGGTCACCGAGACCATCTTTCACGACCCCTACTATCAGCGCCACGTGGTGGGCCTGCCCTTCGTGCTGCAGGCCGAGCACGGCCGCATCCAGTGCGAGACCCACTATGCGGTCTTTCGCACCAAGCTCAACCAGGAGAGCACCGTCTTCAACGTGGGACGCTACCTCGACGAGGTGGTCCATACGCCGCAGGGCTGGAAGTTCGCGGTTCGGCGCGCGGTGTACGACAGTGAGATGATTCCCAACTCCATCATCTATCCGATCTGAGACCGGCCATCCGCCCATCATGAGCACCCCTTACTGGATCTACGCAGCCCAATGGGCCGATGTACAAGCACACGAGGTGCTGCCCGTGTCCACCGACGGCCACGACCTGGCGCTGTACAGCGTCGAGGGCCAGGTGCACTGCACCGCCAACCAATGCACCCATGGCAACGCCTTCCTGAGCGAAGGCTTTCTGATCGACGGCGAGATCGAATGCCCGCTGCACCAAGGGCGTTTCGACGTCCGCACGGGCCAGCCCACCTGCGACCCGGCCTGCGACCCGGTGCGGGTGTACCCCGTCAAGATTGAAGACGGCCGTGTGTACGTGGAGCTGAGTTGAGCGGGCATCAGCCGCACTTCCCACCAGAAAGATCACGATGAAACTGCCCCCTGGCGCCCTGGCGGGCATCCGCGTGCTGGACCTTTCGCGTGTGTTGGCGGGCCCGTCAAGCACGCAAATCCTGGCCGACCACGGCGCCGATGTGCTCAAGGTGGAACCGCCCTCGGGCGATGAAACCCGCACCTGGGGCCCTCCGTTTGATGCGCAGGGCACGGCGTCGTACTACCACGGCCTGAACCGCAACAAGCGCGGCATCACCCTGG
>RGEP01000216.1 GCA_009918225.1 Betaproteobacteria bacterium
CCACCTCGTCGCGCTCGCCGATGGCCTGTTCAAGCTCGAAGTGCACCATGGGGTGGCGCGCGCGCAGCGTCTGCAAGAGCTCTGGCAGGTCTTTGCGCACATGGCCTCCGGCCCCGAGGAACAGGGGCACCACACGCACCTGCTGCGCCCCTCGTGCCACCGCCGCCTCGGCCGCTTCCAGCAGCCCGGGGCTCATGAACTCAAGATAGGCCAGTTGCACCGATTCATCTGGACACAAGCGGGAGAGCTCGGCAGCCACGGCCTCAAACGGCTGGGCCCAACGGGGGTCGCGCGCGCCGTGGGCAAACAGGATCAGGGCGGTGGCAGCTGTCATGGGCAGCCTTAACGATAACGCACGAGCCAGGCAAATGCGCCCAAGGACACCATGAGGTACAGCAGGCCCGGTGCTGCCGCAGCCACCCACGGCGACCATCCCTGCAGCAGGCCCAGGTGGCTGCTCAAGCTGTTGAACACCATGAAGCTGATGCCGATCATGATGCCGCCGAACACCTTCCAGCTGATGCCGCCGCCGCGGGCGTGCAGATAGGCAAAGGGCAGGGCCAGCCCAAGCATGACGAAGCAGGCCATGGGGTAGAGCGCCTTTTTCCAAAACGCGATGGCGTGCAAGGCGAAGGCTTGATCCTGTTGGGACAGGTGGCGGCTGTAGCGCCACAGCTCCAAGGTGGTCATGGTCCCCACGGGCAGTACCGCTGCCGACACCACGCTGGCCTTGAGGTTGCTGTTCCACTGCAAGGTCGGCCACTGCAAAACATCGACGGGGCCGGTGGATGTGCCCCAGCGGTCTTCTCGAACCTCGCTGAGCGTCCAGCGGCCGTCCTCATCGGCCAATGCGCGCTGGGCTTCTATGCGCCGCTGCAGGCGGCCATCCGCATCAAATTCGTAGATGCGCACGCCCTGCAGCTCGCCAGCAGCACCCAGACGCGCCACATGAACCGAGACGGTGCGGTGCTGCCCGGAAGCTTCATCGACCCGGTCGCGCATCCAGGCGCCGGCCGGCCCCACGCTGAGGCTGCCTGAGGCAGCTGCCTTGAGGGAGACGTTCTTTTGTTCGGCAGCAGGCGCCAGCACATCACCCACCAACAAGGTCATCAGCGCGAAGAGCAGGCCCAAGGCCGTCAGCAGACCCAGGGCTCGGCCCGGCCCCAAGCCGGCGGTGCGCAGGATGGTGAATTCGCTGGACTGCGCCAGGCGCGACAGTGCATAGATGCTGCCAATGAGGACGGTGATCGGGAACAGTTCGTAGAAGCGACCGGGCAACTCCAGCGTTGTGGACAGGATTGCGGAGCTGATGGTGTAGCCCGGTCGGCCGATGCGGCCGAGTTGGTCGACAAAGTCAAAAAAGAACATCAAGGCCAGAAACGCCAGGGTGGTGAAGGCCACTGCAGACAGCACCTCCCGATACACCAAACGCTGCACGGTTCTCACGGCGCGGAGCTCCGGCCCACACCCAGACCCCAAACGTGGGCCAGTCGCCAGCCTATGGCCTGCGAACGCCACCACAGCATTGCCCACGCCAGGGCCGCCACACCGCCATGCAAGACCAGCAGCCCGCCCCACAAAGGCAGGCGTTCTGACTGCACCCAGGATTGGCTGAGGTTGATGAGGTTGAAATACACGACGAAGGTCAACAGTGCAAAGAGCACGCCCCACTGGCTGGGCTTGCGTGGGTTGCTTACCGACAACACCACGCCGAGTACCAGCAGGTTCATCGACGCGAAGGCCAAGCCCATGCGCCACGCCAGTTCGCCTTGTGCCTCTGGGCTGGGCAACTGCAGCAGGTCCCAGGTGGCCATGGTCTTGGGCGTCACGTCGGCGCGGCTGGCCGCCGGTGCGTCGCCGATGCGTACCCAGGCACGGGCAAAGGACGCTTGGGAACTCTGGGCATCGTCCGCCTGTCGGTCCACCCGGTGGCCCTGTGACAGTGAGAGGTAACGCCCATCGGGACGCAGCTCCAGCTCACCGCTTTGTGCAGTGGTCAGGGTTTCACGATGGTCACCTTGGCTGTGGATGAAGACGCTGCGTGCCCGGGTTGGGCTGGCCTGTGCTTCGTCGCGATCCCGCTCGATGAAGAACACGCTTCGCCCGTCTCGTGAAAGCTGAAAGACGCCCGGGGTGACCCGCGACAGGTCGGAGCGCTCCGCATAGCGCAACACCAGCTCGGCGGCCTGGCGGTTCATCCAGGGTGTGACGAACAGGACCAGGGCTGCAACGGCCAAGCACACCAACCAGGACATTCGGGCCACGGGCCGCATGAAGCGTTGCAAGGGCAGGCCTGCACTGTTCCAAATCACCATCTCGCTGTCGCGCCACAGCCGGCCCATCGTATGAACCACGGCGATGAACATCGAAAGGGCCAGGAGCGGGGCCAGCTGGCTGATCCCAGAAAACCCCAGGAGCAGCAGCACGTCTTGCGCCGAGACACGACCCTGGGCCGCCGCACCCACGGTGCGCACCAGCCCCAGGGTGAGCACGATGGTCATCAAAACAACCAGAGTGGCGCCGAAGCTGCGCGCCAACTCCCGGCGGACGGAGGTATCGAATAACATGAGGGGTTGTCTAGGAGCGCTTGAATTATGGACTTCAAATCAGTTGCATTGGGGGCCACGGGCCTCGCGGCCCTGAGCGCCGATGCCTTGTTGGTGGTGGTGGCGGGTACCACCGTGCCCAGCGATCTGGATGCTGCACTGGCGCCGGTGTTGCGCGACGCCATCAAGGGGGGCGATCTGGAGCTCAAGGCAGGACGAACGCTGTATGTGCACCGCCCTGCGGGACTCAAGACGCAACGCCTGCTGCTGGCGGTGGCTGCTGACGATTCGGCCAAGTCATTCAAGGCGGCTTTGGCCGCCGGCTTGGGCGCTCTGAAGGGCCTGGGGGTGTCGCATCTGGCCGTGGCGCAGGTGGGTACCGCGCGCATGACCGAATCCCATGCCGAAGCCTTGACCGCGGCGGTTGCCGATGCGGTTTATGTGTACCGCCATACCAAGCCCAGCGCGCCAGCTGCGCCGCGGCTGGCCCGGGTGTCGCTGGCCTGCGCCAAGGCTGATGCCACGACCGTGACCGTGGGACTGCGCCGTGGGGCCGCCGTGGCCAGCGGTGTGGACGTGGCCCGCGAGTGCGCCAACCGGCCTGGCAACCATGCCACGCCCAGCTTCTTGGCCGACCAGGCCCGCGCGTTGGCGCGCCAGCATGGCTTTCAGGTGCAGGTGCTCGACCAGGCTGCAGTGAAGAAGTTGGGCATGGGTTCCTTTATGGCGGTGGCCCAGGGCTCGGATGAACCCTTGAAGTTCATCGTCCTGCAATACCAGGGAGCGGCCAAGAGCCAAGCACCGGTGGTGCTGGTGGGCAAGGGCATTACCTTTGACACGGGTGGCATCTCCATCAAGCCCGCGCCCGAGATGGACGAGATGAAATTCGACATGTCCGGCGCGGCCAGCGTCTTGGGCACCTTCAAGGCATTGGGCGAACTCAAGCCTCGCGTCAACGTGGTTGGCCTGATTCCCGCGTGCGAAAACATGCCCAGCGGCAAGGCCATCAAGCCCGGCGACGTGGTGAAGTCCATGTCCGGCCAGACGATCGAGA
>RGEP01000217.1 GCA_009918225.1 Betaproteobacteria bacterium
CAGAAGTCCAGCAACATTGGCACGGTGCGCATGGCCATGGACCTGCAGCCGCGCGAAATGTGGGAGATGTTCTCCCAGATCGGCATGGGCCAAAAACCCCAGCTGGACTTCCCCGGTGCCGTGACCGGCCGTTTGCGTCCCTACAAAACCTGGCGGCCCATTGAGCAGGCCACCATGTCGTATGGCTATGGCTTGTCGGCCAGCCTCTTCCAGCTGGCACGCGCCTATTCGGTGTTTGCGCGCGATGGCGAGCTGGTGCCGGTGTCGGTGGTGCGCCGAGAGGCAGCGCCCACGGGCATCCGGGTCTTCTCGCCGGAGACGGCCAACGCGGTGAGACAGATGCTGCAGCTGGCTGCCAGCCCGGGTGGCACGGCTCCCCTGGCCCAAACGCCGGGCTACACCGTCGGCGGCAAGACCGGCACGGCGCACAAGCAGGAAGGCCGCGGCTACGCTGGCAACAAGTACCGCTCGTGGTTTGTCGGGCTGGCCCCCGTGAGCCACCCACGCATCGTGGTGGCCGT
Source organism: Betaproteobacteria bacterium (assembly GCA_009918225.1). Taxonomy (GTDB): domain Bacteria; phylum Pseudomonadota; class Gammaproteobacteria; order Burkholderiales; family Burkholderiaceae_C; genus RFTU01. The sequence continues at coordinate 522 of RGEP01000217.1, forward strand.
GATGGTGGACGAGCCCAGCAACGGCGTCTACTACGGCGGCGCGGTGGCCGCGCCGGTGTTCAGCCAGGTGGTGGGGCAAACGCTGCGCCTGCTGAATGTGCCGCCCGATGCCGATGTGAAGTCGCAGATCGTGGCCAAGGTGCCGGCGGTGGAGGAGAGCTTCTGATGGTGGCCTCCGGGGTGTTGCACTTGGACAGCGTGCAGGAGGCCCTGCAATGGCTGCGCGCCTTCGGTGCGCAGCGCCTGGTGCTGGATAGCCGCGCCGTGCGACCAGGCGATGCCTTCGTGGCCTGCGCGGGCGCGGCTCATGACGCCCGGCGCTTCGTGCCCCAAGCCCTGGCCGCTGGCGCCGTGGCCTGTCTGGTGGCCCAGGAAGGGGCCGAAGCGTTCAGCTTGGATGACGAGCGCGTGGCGACCCTGCCTCAACTCAAGCAGCGGCTCGGATGGCTGTGCGCCGGGTTCTGGAACGATCCCAGCGCTGCCATGCAGGTGATGGCCGTCACCGGTACCAATGGCAAGACCTCATCGGCCTGGTGGTGGGCGCAGGCCTCGACGCTGTTGGGCCAGCGCAGTGCCATGGTGGGCACCTTGGGCATGGGCCAGCCGCCCTTGGGTGCTGAGCCTGGCCATTGGACACCCACAGGCTTGACCACGCCCGACCCAGCAGCCTTGCACGGCGGACTGGCTCAATACCGGGACCAGGGTATTCGGCGTTGTGCCCTCGAGGCTTCGTCCATCGGGCTGGCGCAACACCGCCTGCAGGGCCTGCACATCACGGTGGCGCTGTTCACCAACTTCAGCCAAGACCACCTGGATTACCACCAGAGCTTGGACCGGTATTGGGACGCCAAGCGACAACTCTTCGATTGGCCCACGCTGTCGGCGGCGGTGATCAATGTGGACGACGCACGAGGCGCAGCCTTGCAGGCGGCGCTGCGTTTGCAGCGCCCGAAACTGGACCTGTGGTCGGTGGGCCTGAGCGACGGTGCCCGCCTGCAGGCGCGTTCGGTTCAGGCCACGGCGGCGGGCATGCGCTTTGATCTCTGTGAATTCGGCCCCGCGCTACCGAGCGCATCGGGCGACCGATCGGCAGATGCTGGAAATCAAGCGCCTCAAACCGTCACCGTTGAATTGCCCTTCTTGGGTCGCTACAACGTGCACAACCTCTTGGGTGTGGTGGCGGGCCTGCGCGCCCTGGGCCATTCTTTGGCCGACATCGCCGCGGTGCTGCCGCGCTTGACCACAGTGCCGGGCCGCTTGCAGGCGCAGGGCGGCGCGGGCGAGCCCTTGGCGGTGGTGGACTATGCGCACACACCCGATGCACTGGAACAGGCGCTTGCAGCCCTGCGCCCGGTGGCGCAAGCCCGTGGCGGACGCCTGTGGTGTGTATTCGGTTGCGGCGGCGACCGCGACCGCAGCAAGCGGGCCTTGATGGGTGCGGCCGCCTACCGCGGGGCTGACGCCTTGGTGCTGACCAGCGACAACCCCAGAAGCGAAGACCCCCAGGCCATCCTGGCCGACATCTGCAGCGGCCTGCCCGAGCATGCGAAGGTCGAGGTCATCGTCGATCGGCGCGGCGCCATCTGCGCGGCCTTGGACCACGCGGCCACGCGCGACGTGGTGTTGCTTGCGGGCAAGGGCCATGAATCGCACCAAGACATTCAGGGCGTGCAGCACCCGTTCAGCGACGCCGAGGTGGTGCAGGCCGGGCTGGCCGCACGGTCGGCTCGCGGCTTGATGACCCTGGGCGATGTGGCGGCCTGCCTGGGCCCCCACGCCGAGCTGCACGGCGAGCCCCGCACGGTGATTCGCCGGGTGCACACCGACACGCGCACCTTGCAGCCCGGCGACCTCTACGTGGCCCTGAAGGGCGAACGCTTTGATGGACACGACTTCTTGCCGCAAGCCCAGCGCAGCGGCGCGGCGGCGGTGCTGGCACAGCAGGGTGTGGGCTCTTGTGGCTTGCCCGGCGTGCAAGTGCCTGACAGCCTCTTGGGACTGCAGGCCCTGGCTCGCGCCTGGCGCGCGCAGCTGAACCTTCCGCTGATTGCGGTCACGGGCAGCAACGGCAAGACCACCGTGACCCAGATGACGGCCTCCATCCTGCGGGCCTGGTGGGGCGATCGGGCGGGCCACACCAAGGGCAACCTCAACAACCACATCGGGGTTCCGCTGAGCGTGTTGTCTCTGCGCGCTGGCGCACAAGAGGGTCACCGGGTGGCTGTGTTGGAGCTGGGCATGAACCACCCCGGTGAGGTGGAGCAACTGGCTGCCATGGCACAGCCCACCGTCGCGCTGGTGAACAACGCGCAGCGTGAGCACCAGGAATTCATGCACACCGTGCAGGCCGTGGCCCGAGAGAACGGCGCGGTGCTTCAGGCCCTGCCGGTCGGTGGCACGGCGGTATTCCCTGCCGAGGATACCTATTCAGCCTTGTGGGCCGAGATGGCGGGCACGGCCCGGCTGTGGCGGTTTGCTTTCGAGGTGCTGGGCCCCCAGGCGGGCGTTGGCGAAACAGACCGCCGTCCGTCTGCGGCTCATGCTGAAGTGCGTGGCCAGGCGCAATGGGAGGGCGACCACTGGTCGCTCCACATCCAGTCGCCCGTGGGGGCGCTGCAGACCCCCCTGATCGACGACACCTACAACGCCAACCCCGATTCGGTTCGGGCGGCCATCGAGGTCTTGGCTGAACTGCCCGGCCCGCGCACCCTGATCTTGGGCGATATGGGCGAGGTCGGAGCGCAAGGCCCAGCCTTCCACGCCGAGGTGGGCAGCTACGCCCGCCAGCGTGGCGTCGAGCAGCTGTGGACCCTGGGCCAGTTGTGTGTGCACAGCGCCGATGCCTACGGCACCGGCGCCCGCCATTTCGCTTCCATGGATGAATTGACCGCTGCCTTGCAGGGAGCCAGCTTGGGCCGCAGCCTGCTGGTCAAGGGTTCCCGCTTCATGCGCATGGAGCGGGCGGTCGCCGCCCTTCAATCCCCCCAACCGGAGGCCGGCTGACATGCTGCTGTGGCTGTTTCAGACCCTGCAGGCCGCCTACCCCGAAGAGCTGGGCTTCCTGCGCGTGTTCCAGTA
>RGEP01000218.1 GCA_009918225.1 Betaproteobacteria bacterium
CCCCACGATGGGCGGCGTCTCCGCCGGCTTTGCCTTCATGGGCGATGTGGTGGTGGCCGAGCCCAATGCACTCATCGGCTTTGCCGGCCCGCGCGTGATTGAAAACACCGTGCGCGAGAAGCTGCCCGAGGGGTTCCAGCGCGCCGAGTTCTTGCTCAGCAAGGGGGCGGTGGACATGATCGTCGACCGGCGTGAACTGCGCTTGAAGGTGGCACGGCTCTTGGCCATGCTGCAGCGCCAAAGCGCCGACGCGGTGGCATGACGGCCGCAGACCCCAACAGCGCCACCCCCAACCCTGCTGCGGCGCCTGAAGTGGGCGCCGCGCGCGTTTTGGGCCAAGAAGGCGCTGTGTACCCTTTGAAGGCCGCACAGCTGCAGTGGACCCTGGCCGATTGGCTGGCCCATGTGGAGCGCCTGCACCCCCTGGGCATCGACATGACGCTGGCGCGCACCCGCGCGGTGGCGCAGCGCTTGGGCCTGCATCGACCTGGACCACACCGAATACCTGGGCCCTGACCGTGAAAGCATCGGGCGCGAGAAGGCCCACATCATGCGCAGCGGACGCGCTGCCGTGGTGAGCGACCCCATGCCACCGGCGTCGGTGGCCGAACACGCGCAAGCCGTGGGGGCAGACCTGTGGCTGGCGGGGCGTGACTTCGCCCATGGTGGCGACCGGCAGCAGTGGCAGTGGAGGGGACGCCAGCGGCGCTACCACGCCCTGTCGTATCCCGCCCTCAGGGGGGCGAATCAGTTGATCAACGCCGCGGGCGTGCTGGCTGCTTTTGAGGCCCTGGCCGACCGGCTGCCCATCACGGCCCAGGCGGTGCGCGAGGGCTTGGCCCTGGTGGAGTTGCCCGGCCGCTTCCAGATCGTGCCGGGCCAGCCGGTGCTGGTGCTGGACGTGGCCCACAACCCGCATGCGGTGGCCACCTTGGCAGTGAACCTGGACCAAATGGGCTTTTACCCGCGCACATTTGCCGTGTTTGGCGCCATGCGCGACAAGGATTTGGCCCAGGTGGTGCAGCCCCTGCGGCCCTTGGTCACCGAGTGGCATGTGTGCGGGCTGCCCACGCCGCGCGCGGCCACGCCCGCCGAGCTCGAGCAGGTGCTGCAGGGGGCGGCGGTGGTGCGCCACGAAAACCCAAACGAAGCCTTGCAAGCAGCCCTGTCTGCAGCAGACCCGGCAGATAGAATCCTGGTCTTTGGTTCCTTCTGGACCGTGGGCGGTGTGACCGCCCAGGGCTTGCCCAAATTGGGGTCGGCGCACGGCCGCTAACGCGGTACCGCTTAGCGGGTGCGCGCGGCCCTGGGGCCCAGGGGGAAGCTGCCCTGTTGCGCATGAAGGCCTGCCGGTGGTGGGCAACCCCTTCCAAGATGGCCCTGCTGAAATTTCTGCGTCGCCCCGGACCTGCAACGGAAGCCCCCGCCACGGGCGCCTCGTCGGCTGCTGCTCAAGCGGTACAGGCCGCACGCCAGCAGGCCCGCCGTCGCTTGATGGGTGCGGTGGTCTTGTTGGGCATCGGCATCATCGGCTTCCCCTTGGTCTTTCAGACCCAGCCGCGGCCGATCCCGGTGGACATCCCCATCGACATCCCCAATCGAGATCACGCCGCAGCGCTCCCCACCGCTTCACCCAAGGCGCCCGTGAGCCCGGAGGCGGTCTCGGGTGCGCCGGCCCGGGTCGCCTCGGCGGCGCCCAGCCCGGCAGAGCCCGTTGAGGTGGAAGTGCTGCCCAGCGCTCGGGGCGATGCGCCCAAACCAGCGGGTCACGACACGCCACGCGACCAAGACCACGCCAACCACACGAAAGACCCCGCCAAGGCCGAAGGCAAGGATTCTGCAAAAGAGCCTGCAAGAGAGCCAACAAAAGACGCCGCCAAGCCGTCCGCCAAGGACGGCAAAGATGCGAAAGACTTGAAAGACTCGAAAGACGCGAAGGACGGGGATAAGGACCGCGGACGCTTCGTGGTGCAGGCCGGCTCGTACACCGACCTCGATACCGTGCGTGACGTTCGCCAGAAACTCGAGCGCTTGGGCATCAAGACCTACACCCAGGCCGCCGTGATCGAAGGGGTCACCCGGGTGAGGGTGCGTGTCGGCCCGTATTCCAGTCGGCAAGAGGCCCAGGACGTTCAGGCCAAGATCAAGGCAGCGGGCGTGGCCGCCTCGCTGCTGCAGCTCTAAGGCAAGCGGTCGGCCATGGAGATCCTGGACATGCCCGCGGTGGACGTGGCCATGCTCATCGTGCTCTTGGTGTCCGCCGGGGTGGGCGTGTGGCGCGGGTTCGTCTATGAGGCTGCATCGCTGTTGGGGTGGGTGGTGGCCTATGTGGGGGCGCAGCGCTTTTCGCCGTGGTTGATGGCGCAATGGTCGCTGCAGGGCTACACCCCCGAGTTGGGCCGGGGCAGTGCTTTTGCGCTCTTGTTTCTGGCCATCTTGCTCATTTGGGCGCTGGCTGCACGGCTGCTGCGACGGGTGGTGCATGCCACGCCGCTGCAAGTGCCTGACCGCCTGGGTGGCGCCGCTTTCGGCCTCGTGCGCGGCGTGTTGATCCTCTTGGTGCTGGCCACGGTGGTGGGCTGGACACCCTTGAAAAACCTGGAAGGTTGGCAGGCCTCTCAAGGCCGCGTGTGGTTGGAGCGCCTGATTGAAGGCCTCAGGCCTTACTGGCCCGACGGCCTGACGGAAACGGTTCAGGATCAGATCCCCGAAAAAGCACGCGACGTGCTCAACGGCAGGTAAAGGGAGAACAGGCAATGTGCGGGATCGTGGGCGTGATGTCCCAGTCGCCGGTCAACCAGCTGATCTATGACGCCTTGCTGCTGCTGCAGCACCGCGGTCAAGATGCGGCGGGCATCGTGACCATGCAGGGTGACAAGTACTTCATGCACAAGGCCCGGGGCATGGTGCGCGATGTCTTTCGCACGCGCAATATGCGCGCACTGGGCGGCAATATGGGCTTGGGCCAGGTGCGCTACCCCACCGCGGGCAACGCCTACAGCGAAGAAGAGGCGCAGCCCTTCTATGTGAACGCACCGTACGGCATCGTGCTGGTGCACAACGGCAACCTCACCAACGCCACCGCCCTCAAGCGGGAGCTCTTCGACATCGACCGTCGCCACCTCAACACCGAAAGCGACACCGAGGTCTTGATCAACATCCTGGCGCATGAGCTGGAAAGCGTGGCGCGGTCGGTTCAGCTGACACCACAGCGGGTGTTTGAAGCGGTGCGCGGGGTGCACCGGCGCATCAAGGGCTCCTATGCCGTGGTGGCCTTGATCGCCGGGCATGGCCTGCTGGCGTTTCGTGACCCCTACGGGATTCGGCCCCTGGTGTATGGCCAGGCGCAGAGCGAACACGGCACCGATGTGATGGTGGCCAGCGAAAGCGTGGCCCTGGACGGCAGCGGCTTCAAGGTGGTGCGGGATGTGGCCCCCGGTGAGGCTCTGTTCATCGACCTCAAGGGGCAGGTCCACTCACAAGCCTGCGCCGAACAGGTGGTGCTCAACCCCTGCATCTTCGAATACGTCTACCTGGCCCGACCCGACTCGGTCATCGACGGGGTCAGCGTCTATCAAGCCCGCGTCAATATGGGCCAA
>RGEP01000219.1 GCA_009918225.1 Betaproteobacteria bacterium
CGTGATGAGCAGGGGAATATGGGCCATGGCGACACCATCATTCGCGACAGCCGCAACACCCTGGTGCACGCCACCAGCCGTTTGGTCGGCGTCGTGGGCCTGCAGGATGTGGTGGTGGTGGAAACGCCCGATGCGGTCTTGGTGGCCGACCGAGCCCGCAGCCAAGAGGTCAAGCAAATCGTGGGCACGCTGACCGCACAAAAGCGCGAGGAATACGCCCTGCACCGCAAGGTGCACCGGCCCTGGGGCTGGTACGACAGCATCGACCAGGGTCCGCGTTTTCAGGTCAAGCGCATCATGGTCAAGCCCGGCGCCTCACTGAGCCTGCAAATGCACCACCATCGAGCCGAGCACTGGATCGTGGTCAGCGGCACCGCCGAAGTCACCAATGGCGACGAGACCATCATGCTCTCGGAAAACCAGAGCACCTACATCCCGCTGGGCCAGGTCCACCGCCTGTCCAACCCCGGCAAGGTGCCCCTGGAGATCATCGAAGTGCAGTCAGGCAGCTACCTCGGCGAAGACGACATCGTGCGCTTCGAGGACAGCTACGGAAGGTCCTAGGTTTTGGGGTTTTGGGGGTCTTGGGGCCGCGCGCGCTCAACTCAGCACTTGATGCCCACGTGCAGGGCCACCACACCGGCCGTGAGCTTGTGCACGTCGACATGCCCAAAACCAGCCGTCTTCATCATGGCCTTGAGGGTCTGGGCATCGGGGTGCATGCGGATCGACTCAGCCAAGTAACGGTAGCTGTCGGCATCGCCCGCGATCATCTGCCCGAGCTTGGGCAGGATGTTGAATGAGTACCAATCGTAGGGTTTGGCCAGCGGTGACGCCACCTTGGAGAACTCCAGCACCAACAAGCGGCCACCGGGCTTGAGCACCCGGCACATTTCCGACAGGGCCACGTCCTTGTGGGTCATGTTGCGCAAGCCAAAGGCCACGCTGACACGGTCAAAGGAATCGGCCGCATAGGGCAGCTTTTCTGCGTCGCACAGGTTGGTGGGCAGGGCCAGACCTTCGTCAAGCAAACGGTCCCGCCCCACGCGCAGCATCGCCTCGTTGATGTCGGTGTGCACCACCAGGCCACCGGGCCCCACCGCGCGAGCAAAGGCGCGCGCCAGGTCGCCCGTCCCACCCGCAATGTCCAGCACCTTATGCCCTGGCCGTACGCCGGCCACCGCCACCGTGTAAGCCTTCCAAGCCCGGTGCAGGCCACCCGACATCAGGTCGTTCATGATGTCGTACTTTTGCGCCACCGAGTCGAAGACGCCGCGCACGCGGGCGGCCTTCTGGGCCTCATCAACCGTTTGGTAACCGAAGTGGGTGGTGGACATGGCCGTGCTCAATGATGGTGACCGTGGCTGGCACAAGCCCCGCCAGCAGGGGCGGCAGCGGCCATCGGCGCGTCTCGGCTGACACCGGCTTCAGTGCACCGCTGCTCGTACTCGGCCCACAACTCGGTTTGCTTGGAGCCCAAGAAATACAGGTACTCCCAAGAGAAGATGCCAGAGTTGTGGCCGTCGTCGAACTCGGGCTGAACCGCGTAGTGGCCCACGGTTTCCAGGCCGGTAATGCCGACATGGCGTTTGCCAGTTTGCAGCACTTCCTGCCCCGGTCCATGGCCCTGCACCTCTGCCGAAGGCGAGTACGGACGGTGCTTCAGCGGCTCATCAGTTCGGCCTGAATAGCCCGGTCCACGTGGGGCAGACCCACCTCCAGGCGCATCAGGTGAGCCGGTACACCATCACGCTGTCGAGTGCCCCAGATCGGTTGCGGAAAATGCGGGTCATCCTGCCAACGCGCCACCACATGCCAATGCAGGTGCGGCACCACATTGCCCAGGCTGGCGAGGTTGACCTTGAAGGGTTGAAGCTCTCGACGCACCACGGCCTCCACCTTGCACACCGTCTGCATCAGGGCGCTGCGTTGATGGGGTTCGAGGTCGGTCATTTCCGCTGCGTGGTCGTTCCAGATCACCCGCCAAAAAGCCGGGTGGTCCGGGTTGTCCAGCACCCGCACCACGCGCCAATCGCGGCTGCGGGCCACCAGGTGCACGGCCTTGTGGTCGTCGGCGCCGCACAAGGGGCAATCGCCGCGGGCTGCAGCCAAACGGTCCGGCGCAGCGGCAGGCTCCGTCGAAACCGATGCCACCGGCCCGCCCGTCACACCAACACCCGCTCGATGCCGCCTGCATTGGCCCGCGCCACGTAGTCGGACATCCAGTTTTCACCCAGGATCTGCCGCGCCATTTCCACCACGATGTAGTCGGCTTCCAGCAGGCCATTGTTGAGGTCGTTGCCATAACGGCTCAGGCCCTGCAGGCAGCTGGGGCAGGAGGTCAGGATCTTGACGTCGCCTTGGGGCGCCAACGCGCCAGAAGCGCGCAGGGCCGCTTCGCCCTTGCGCAGCTCTTCTTCCTTGCGGAATCGAACCTGGGTCGACACATCGGGCCGCGTCACCCCCAAGGTACCCGATTCGCCGCAGCAGCGGTCGCTCTTGAGCACTTGATCGCCCACCAGCGCTTTGACCGTCTTCATCGGGTCCTGCAGCTTCATGGGGCTGTGGCAGGGGTCGTGGTACAGGTAGGCCTGCGCAGCCGACCCCTCACCCAGGGTGATGCCCTTTTCCAGCAGGTACTCGTGAATGTCCACGATGCGGCAGCCGGGGAAGATCTTGTCGAACTCGTAGCCCTGAAGCTGGTCGTAACAGGTGCCGCAGCTCACCACCACCGTCTTGATGTCCAGGTAGTTCAGGGTATTGGCCACGCGGTGGAACAGCACCCGGTTGTCCGTGATGATCTGGTCGGCTTTGTCGAACTGGCCGCTGCCGCGCTGCGGATAGCCGCAGCACAGGTAACCCGGCGGCAAGACGGTCTGCACGCCGGCATGCCACAGCATGGCCTGCGTGGCCAGGCCCACCTGGCTGAACAAGCGCTCGGAGCCGCAGCCTGGGAAATAGAACACGGCTTCGGATTCCGAAGAGGCCCGTACCGGATTTCGGATGATGGGCACATAGTCCCGGTCTTCGATGTCCAGCAGGGCACGCGCGGTCTTCTTGGGCAATCCACCGGGCATTTTCTTGTTGATGAAGTGGATCACCTGCTCCTTGATGGGAGCCGCACCCACCGAAGCCGGCGGCGCGCTGGTCTGCTTGCGGGCGGCCAGTTTCAACACATCATGCGCCAAGCGCTGCGCCTTCATACCCACATCCACCATCAGTGAGCGGGCCAGCTTGATGGTTTGCGGGTTGGTGGCATTGAGCATGAACATGGCCGCGGCGTTGCCGGGGCGCCAGGTCTTTTGCCCCATCTTGCGCAGCAAATTGCGCATGTTCATCGACACGTCACCGAAGTCGATCTTCACCGGGCAGGGGCTGGCGCACTTGTGGCACACCGTGCAGTGGTCGGCCACATCCTCGAACTCGCCCCAGTGTTGAATGGACACCCCGCGGCGTGTTTGCTCTTCATACAGAAACGCCTCGATCAGCAGCGAGGTGGCCAGAATCTTGTTGCGCGGTGAGTACAGCAGATTGGCCCGCGGCACATGGGTGGCGCACACCGGCTTGCACT
>RGEP01000220.1 GCA_009918225.1 Betaproteobacteria bacterium
TGTCGGACGGCGCCATCATGGTCGATGGGGTGGACATCCGGCGCTACGCAGTGGGCGACTTCCGCCAACACATCGGCTTGGTGCTGCAAGAGCCCTTCCTGTTCTTCGGCACGATTGCCGAGAACATCGCCTACGGCAAGCCGGGCGCCACGCGCGACGAGATCGTGGCCGCGGCGCGCGCGGCCCACGCGCACGAGTTCATCTTGCGCTTGCCGCAGGGCTACGACTCCCTGGTGGGCGAGCGCGGCCAAGGCTTGTCGGGCGGCGAGCGCCAGCGCATTTCGATTGCACGGGCCCTGCTGATCAACCCGCGCCTGTTGATCTTGGACGAGGCCACCTCGGCGGTGGACACCGAAACCGAAAAGGAAATCCAGAAGGCCCTGGACAATCTGGTGCAGGGCCGCACCACGATTGCCATCGCCCACCGCCTGAGCACCTTGCGCAAAGCGGACCGACTGGTGGTGATGGACCGGGGCGAAGTGGTGGAGGTAGGCCCGCACGATGAGCTGATGGCCCAGGAGGGCGCCTACTGGCGCCTGTACCAGGCCCAAGCCCGCCATGTGGACGCCGAACAAGAGCCCCCAGCGCAGCCCTCCAACCCCTTGGTGAGACAGGCATGAGCAGCCTCGTGTCCAACGCCGCCCTGAAGGGCCGCCTCAGCCGTGACCCCCACGGACGCTTGGTGTACACCGATGCACAGGGACAAGCCGTTGTGGGCGTGCAAGCCGTGCGCGCCTTTCCGATTGAAGCGCCCTTGGAAGGCTTGTCACTGGTAGGCCCCGACGGCCACGAACTGGAATGGGTGGACCACTGGGGCCAGCTGGACCTGCCCACGCGGCAACTGCTGGAAGATGAACTGGCCCAGCGCGAGTTCATGCCGACCATTGAGCGCTTGGTAGGGGTGTCCACCTTCTCCACGCCCAGCACCTGGACCGTGGACACCGACCGCGGCCGCACCGACTTCATTCTCAAGGGCGAAGAAGACATCCGCCGCCTGCGCGACGGCGGCCTCTTGATCACCGACAACCACGGCCTGGTGTTCCGCGTGATCGACCTCAAGGCACTGGACCGCGCCACGCGCAGGCTGCTCGACCGCTTTCTGTAGGGCTGGTCTGCAGCACCCCGGCCCGGCTGCCGCGCCTGAACACGGCCAGGCCCTTGAGGCCCTGCTGCCAAGCGCTGCGCATCAGTGCTTCAATGGCCGCCGGCGAGGTGTCCTGCGGCACGGAGATCGTCTTGCTGATGGCCCCGTCCACATGGGGTGCCAAGGCTGCCACCATGGCCAGTTGGTGCTCGGGCGACACGGCTGACAACCAAGCCCATGCCGGCACACCCGATTGGCCGGGCTTCGCACCGGCGGGCAGGCCGTGCAGGGTCAACCACCGGCGGTAAGCATGCGGCTGCACCCAGGCACTGCAGGGCTGCCCCTGGGGGTCATGCCAGTGTCGCTGCCACTGCTCGGCCACCATAGGCTCCACACCGGTACTGACCTGGTCGGCAAAGGCTGCACTGATGCTGGCCGCCGGCGCCACCGCCAAGAGGTGCGAGTGCCGCAGGCCGTGGCGCCGGATGTCGTGTTGAAGGTCAGCCGGCAAGCGGCTGGCAAAGTGGGGCGGCTTCAGCACCGTCGAGGCGTCAAAACCGGGATAGGCACCCCGCTCACGTGCCAGGCGTACCGAGGCGCGATAAGCGGCATGGGCCAAGAAGCGCATGATCTGCACCGCCCTGTGCCGCGCTTGCGGCGCGGCGTAGTGCAGGTTCAGCAGCGCCAGCGCGTCACCCAAGCCGGTGATGCCCAGCCCGATGCGCCGGTGTCGCAGCATCTCCCGCTGCTGTTGGCGCAACGGCCATCCGCTAAGGTCCAGCGCGTTGTCCAGCAGGCGCACCCCGGTATGGGCCAGCGCCGCCAAAGCGCCCCAGGCCACATGTGCTTGCGGCGAAAAAGGCTGCTGCACCACGCGGGTGAGGTCAATGGAGGCCAGGGCGCATGCACCGTAGGGGGGCAGCGGTTGTTCGCCGCAGGGGTTGGTGGCGCACAAGGCTTCGCGGTCGCCCAAATTGTCATCGTCCCGCATGCGCTGCGTGAACAGCAGGCTGGGCTCGCCACAGTCCCACGCGGCTTGGGCCACCTGCGCCAGCAGGCCCGGGGGCTCGTGCCCCTCAAGCGCCACGGCACGGGTGAGATGCGGGTGTGCCGAGGCGGGTGCAGCCATGAAGGCTGCGATCTCCGGGTGATCGCCGCGCAGCACCACCATCTGCGCAGCGCGCCGACGGGCGCGCGGCGGACGCTCCAAGGCTTGGGCCAGAGCCTGGCAACGGTCCAGGGCCTGCACGATGCCTGTGGGCTGCCCCGACAGGTCCAGGCCCACGCCGCCGCCCGCGCGCAAAGTGGCCCGCAGTTCAGGCCAGAGTTGATGCAAGTCACGGGCCGGCAGCACGAAGCAGTTCATCAAGGTGGAGCGCGCGCCCTGCACGCCGGCGCCGGCCATGATGCGCCCAGCCGGCAAGAGACCGCGCTTCATCGCCGCCTCGAAGCGCCGCGCCCAGCTTGGCCTGGCCCCCAGGGGCTCGGCCTGGGCCAGCGCCTGCGCCACTCGACGCTGGGTGTCCTGGGGCGTGTCCTCTCCCGGCTGGGCGTATTTGTCCTGGTGCCAGCGCAGGCCCAGGGGCTGCGGGCGCATGGGGCTCACCCCGATGGCACCCAACGGCGGCGGGCCAGACCCAAGACAGCCCAGCCCAGAGCGGTCAGAGCGAACATCACCGTGGCCATCACGGGCAGCCGCCAGTCAGCCGGTAAAGCCCACCAACCGAGCAACAGGAGGCCCGTCAGGCCCAAGGTGAACAAGACCAAGCCCAGGCACAACAAGGCCAAGCCCTCAAACAGGCGTTGGCGCTCGCGCTCCAACGCCTGAATACAGGTATCGCGCCACTCCTGTGCCCACTGGCCTGCTGCACCCAGGCCCAACTTGAACAGCTCACGCAACAGTTCGCGCAGCACGGGCCACACCGATGCCTGCCTAGCGCCGGCTGTTCAACAACAGCCCAGCCAGAATGCCCAGCCCACTGGCCATGCCCACCGCGGCCCAGGGGTTTCGATGAACGAAGGCATTGGCATTGCGCCCTGTGCTGGCCACACGCTCGGCCGTTTGGTGCTGCAAGGCGGACAGTTCCTCGCGCAGCTCGCTCAATCGGTTCTGGGCGCGTTCGCGCCACTGCACGGCGCCATCGCCGAGTTGATGGCCCGAGGACTTGAACAGCTCCTCAGCATCGCGCATCACCGCGCGCAGGTCCTGGATCAACTGGTCCTTTTGAACATCCAAGCTCGGGTTCATGCACTTCTCCTGGTGGGGTTAGGGAAGTGCACACCATAGAGGCCCAGACGAGGTGTGCGGCCGCGCCAAGTCAAGGCTGGCGACGGTGGTGCCGCCGCGCTGCGCCGGTCTTGAGGCAGCGCAGTTACAGCGGCTGCGCGCTCATCCCCGCCCCACGAAGGGCATTTGCGTGGCCATCACCGTCATGTTCAGCACATTGGCCGACAGGGGCAGGTTGGCCATGTAGACCACGGCCTGG
>RGEP01000023.1 GCA_009918225.1 Betaproteobacteria bacterium
CGCGCCCCACACCGCGTACGTGCGCGCCAGGGTTTGCTGGCGCTGCACGCTGCCGTCTTCCAACTCCGAGGTGTTGCGCGTGAGGTAGTCCAGCGGCTGGGCGTTGGACACCGAAAAGCGCAGGCCGGTCAGTGGCGACAGGCGCCACAGCGCATAGGCATCGATCACCTGCTTTCGGCCCTGCTCGTAGTACTGCCCGTCAATCTGCCGCACCACATATGAGGGGGTGAGGTTGAGGTTGAAGCCCCAGGTCCAGGGCACGGCGCGCGCGGCCCAATCCGCGCCCAGGTTGGCCGTCCAGTTGGGTTGTTGGTCCAAGCGGTTGTTGGGCCCGGGCACTTGGTCCACGCGCGACCAGAAGCGGCTGGCGTTGGTGCGCACGCTCAGTGGCCAGTTGGGCAGGCCCACATCCGCAGCCCGAAAACGCGCCTCCAACTCCAGGCCGGCTGTCTGCGCCGCACCAATGTTGCGGGGGCTGCTGAGCCAGCGCGGCACGGGGCTCCACACCACCGGCTGTAAGGTGCGCACATTGCGGATGAGGTCGTCGATGTGGCGCGCAAAGACATTGGCGCTCAACACGCCGCCACCGGGCAAGAAGCGCTCAAAGGCCAGGTCCACGCCGCGGGCGATTTCGGGCTTGAGCAAGGGGTTGCCTGAGCGGTCGGGGCTGGTGGGCTGGTTGGGTCCATCGGCGGGGTACAGGCCGGAGAGCACCGGCCGCCCGATCAACTGTGCGGTTGAAGGCGTGCGGTAGCTGCGGGTCAAGGACAGGCGCAGTTGGTCGCGCGAGCCGGGGGCCAAGCGCCACACAAAGTGCGCCAAGGGTGTGGCCACACTGCTGGTGTTGTCGACCTTTTGCAAAGCCGACTCGCTCAGGGTGTTGATGCCTTCCCAACGCAGGCCGAGGTTGATGCCCCAGACCTTGCCGATTTCCCATTCATCCTGCACAAACACCGCCAAGCGACGCGTGGCCGCCTGCACATCGTCGCCAAAGTCGGCCAGGCGCGAAACCCCGTTGTCCAGGAGGGTGCGCGCGTCCAAGCGCCGGTTGAGCTGCAGCTCCCAGCCGGCCACCAAGGAATGGTCCTGGTTGCCGTCGCGCACGATCAGCTGCGAGTAGCGCCCACCCTGGGTATAGGACTGGTCTTCAATCCGCGAGCGGTCTTGTCGCAAGCGCAGCAAGGCGCCATCGGCCCCGCGCTGTTGGGACTCCGACTCGCGCGCGCTCAGGTTCAGCGAAGCGCCGGCGCGCAGCGTCAAGCGCGCCCCGTTGTCCAAGACCCGCATCCAGCTGCCGGCCAAGCGGCCTTGCTCGGTGTGGCTGCTGAATTGGGAATCGGCATGGGCATAGGGCGCGGGCATCAAGCCCAGGCTCTGTTCCAGGTCGGACTGGCCACGCCCCTGGGCGCGGGTCAGGTTTAAGAAGGGCTGCAGCTCCCAGCGGTCACGTCCCGATTGCCAGCGCCAACGCCCACTGACGAAGGCCGCAGCGTTGTCCGACGTGGACAGGTTGTGGATCTGCTGCGCCAAGACGGGTGTGCCGTCCGGCTTGGCGCCCTCAATGCTGCTGGTGTTCTCATCCTGCTGGCGCCGGCCGGACACCGTCGCGGTGACGGTGTAGTCCATCGGCCCTTTGCGGTCGCCACGGGTCCAGGTGAGGTTGCCCTGGGGCCGGTCCTCTTCCATGGCCCAGTAAGCCCGCAAGGCGTTTTGTCGCGGCTTGAACTCTTCGCGCAACACGATGTTGATGGTCCCGGCGATCGCCCGCGCGCCGAACTCGGCCACCGGTGCGCGCAAGATTTCAATGCGCTCAATTTGGTCCGGCTCGATGGCGTCCACCGAGAAGCCCGGCGGCATGCGCTCGCCGTCCACCAGGATCTGCGTGTAGCCGCCACCCAAGCCGCGCATGCGGGGGTCGCCACCGCGCCCGGGGCGCCCGCCCACGGTCACGCCTGGCAAGCGCTTGAGAATTTCGCCCACGGTGGCGTCACCCATGCGCTCGATCTCGTCTCGGCCGTAGATGATGCGCGAAGCTGTGGAGCGGCGGCGCGCCTCATTGGGGTCTTGGCTGCCTTCGACCTGAACGCGCTGAACTGCAGCGGGCGGGTTTGGGGCGGACGCTGGTGCTGGTGCTGGTGCCGGTGCCGGTGCCGGTGCTGGCGGCTCGGCGGGTGCGGCGGACTGCGCCAAGGCGGCGGAGGCCGCGCACAGCAGGGTGGCGGCCCCAGCCCATCGGGCGCTGCTGGCCCACCACATCGGTGCGCCGATGTCCCTGCTGGGAACGGGAAGGGCTTGACGCTCAGCCGTCAAAGGCCTCAGGATGGGACGCTTGCTCATCTGGATGCGAAGGATACGCCTGATGTCCTGGGGTTACGCCCTTTTGCCCGTTCTGTTCGCCCTCACCCCCACCTTCGGCCTGATGTGGGGACAGCCGGGGCTGACGGGCTTGATGGGCTTTCTGGTGCTGCCCCTGTTGGAGTGGCTCTGGGGCCGGCACACCACCGTACAAGCGCACTGGGGCCTGCACGCGCCGCGCCTGATCATGGTGCTGGTGTTGCTGCAGCCGGTGCTGTTGTTGGGCTGGATGGCTCACAGCACGCCTGCCTGGCCCCTGTGGAAGATCGCCATCTTGGGCACGGCCTGCGGCAGCGTGGCGGGTGCTGTGGGCATCGTCTTGGCGCACGAGTTGGGGCACCGCCGCACGGCCCTGGACCGTCTGCTGGCGCGCGCCCTGTTGTGTGCGGTGGGCTGGGGCCACTACCTGATTGAACACAACCGGGGCCACCACCGCCACGCGGCGCTGTGGCACGACCCGGCCACGGCGCGGCGCGAAGAAAACCTGTGGCGCTTCCTGCCGCGCTACTGGGTCGGCGTGTGGCGCGGCGCGGTGGCCTTGGGGCGGGAGCAAAAAGGCCTCTGGAACGAAGCCTGGGCACTGGCCGCGATCACGGTGGCGCTGTGGAGCGCCGCGTGGGCCGTGGCGGGCACGGCCGGACTGGTGTTCTGTTTGGCCCAAGCGGCGGTGGCGCAACTGCTGGTGGGCAGCGTGGACTTCATGGAGCACTGGGGCCTGCAACGCCGCGTGGGCGCTGACGGTCGGCCCGAGCGCCTGACGGCCCAGCATGTCTGGGATTGCCGCAACGCCGTGTCGGACCTGATGCTGTTCAACCTGCCGCGCCACGCGCACCACCACACCGAGCCTTGGCACGGGGCTGACGATCTGCGCCACACCACCGCTGCACCCCAAATGCCCACCGGCTATGCAGGCATGGTGTTGCTGACCCTGGTGCCCCCACTGTTCCGACAGGTGATGGAGCCGCGCTTGGCCGCGACCCTGCAACAGCCCCCAGCGGCCCACACCGCGGCTTAAGGCACGCGAAAGCGAGCGCAGGCAACCGCCCTCAGACCGTTCGCCCCCCATCCACGGGGAACTCGACCCCGGTGATGAAGGCCGCTTCGTCGCTGGCCAGAAACACGGCCGCGCGCGCCACATCGCCGGGCTCGCTCATGCGGCCCAGGGGAATGGTGGAAATGAACTTGGCGCGGTTCTCAGGCGTATCGGGCACGCCCATGAAGGATTCGAGCAAGGCGGTGTGGCCGATGACGGGCGCGATGCAGTTCACCCGGATCTTCATGGGCGCCAACTCCACCGCCATGGACTTGCTCAGCAGGTTGACCGCCCCCTTCGAGCCGTTGTACCAGGTCAGCCCCGGCCGCGGGCGGATGCCGGCGGTGGAGCCGATGTTCAGGATCACCCCACCACCTTGCTCGCGCATCAGCGGCACCACCGCCTGCGTCATGTGAAAAATGCTCTTCACATTGATGTCGTAGACGCGATCAAACTCCGCCTCGCTGACCTCCAGCAGGGGCTTGTTGCGGTGGGTCCAGCCGGCGTTGTTGACCACGATGTCCAGGCGTCCGAACTGCGCCCGGGCCTGTGCCACAGCCGCATCCACATCGGCACGAACGGTGACGTCGCAGCGCAGCGCAACAGCCTGAGCGCCGATCCCTGAGGCGACCTCCCGCGCGGGGCCTTCTTGAATGTCGGCAATCAGCACGCGGGCCCCTTGGGCGGCGAATTGCCGGGCCATCTCGGCCCCAAAGCCGCTGGCCGCACCGGTGATCAGGGCCGTCTTGCCGCTCAATCGGTTCATCAGAATGTGCTCCTGGGCTTACTGCCCTTGATGTTGAAGGCCTGTGCGCTCAGTTGCCTGCGGCCGCTGAGGTGGCCGGGTCCGTCGCCCGTGCGGCGAACTCTTCTCGCAAGGCTGCACCATGCTGATCAAGCTGCGGAACCGGGCTGTACTGCGCAGCGTCCCACTCGGTGACCCAGGGCAGCGCCGGCACCTCCAGTGCGCGCGCACCCACGGGCATGCGGCGGGTGCGCAGCTGGGGGTGTTGGATCAGGTCGTGCACGCTGTTGACGCTGCCATAGGCGGTTTGCGCCGCCGTCAGCCGGTCAATCACGGCCGCACTGGACAAGCCGGCGAACACCTGTGCCACGCGGCCATCGACCCAGCTGCGGTTGCGCATCCGGGCGTTGTTGTCGCAACTGCGCGAATCGCTGATCAAGGAGGCGTCGCGCAAGACCTCGCGGCAGAAATCGGCCCACTCGCGCTCGTTTTGAATGGAGATCAGCAGGTCACGCCCATCGGCACAGGTGAACGCGCCATAGGGTGCTATGGTGGGATGCTTCAAGCCCACGCGCTCGGGTGCCTTGCCGCCGTAGCGGGCCTGCAGATACGGCACGCTCATGAGCTCGGCGGCCGAGTCAAACAACGAGACCTTCACCGCTGATCCGCGGCCGGTCTTGCTGCGCATGATGAGGGCCTGCTGCACGCCGATCAGCGCGTTCAGGCCGGCATTGATATCGCAGATCGACACCCCAATGCGGCCCCAATCGCCCGGCGCTCCGTTGATCGACACCAGGCCACTCTCCGCCTGTACCAAGAGGTCATAGGCCTTCATCTTGGTCAGCTTGCCCGCGTCGCCGTAGCCGCTGATGTCGCAGGTGATGAGCTGTCGGTGACGCTGGCGCAGTTCGTCTGACCCAATGCCCAGGCGCTGGGTGGCCCCAGGCGCCAGGTTTTGAATGAACACATCGGCCTGCGCCAGCATGCGATGCAGGACCGCCAGGTCTTGCTCCTGCTTGAGGTCCAGCGCAATGGATTCCTTGCCTCGGTTGATCCACACGAAGTAAGAAGCTTCGCCGTGGGCTGCCGTGTCATAGCCGCGCGCGAAGTCGCCCTCGGGGCGCTCGACCTTGATCACGCGTGCGCCGGCATCGGCCAAGCGACAGCTGCAGTACGGTGCGGCCACGGCCTGCTCCAAGGCCACGACCAGAATGCCCTCCAACGGCCCGCGGGGATGCGCTTGCCCCATCACTGGCTCCTTCTTTTCAACATGCGCCGATTGTGGGAATTGCCTGCAGGTCTGAGGAATTGCTTTTGCGCGAAACCTATCTTGCACCCTGGGCAAGTCACCCGTTGCGGTGGTCTTAACGCAGCATTGCCACCATTGGAATAGCCAGGTCTTGCGCTTGTGGTCACAGTTGCGGCTGCACAATCGGTGCGCAAGGCCTGCACAGAACAGGTCGCACCTCTTCGGGTTTACCCAAACACCTGGTTCAACACCAATTGGAGACTGGCATGACACGCACTTCACGATTCCTGGGCACCGTGCTGGCCACGGCCGCCGCCTTCGCGCTGGCTGGCACCGCCGCTGCGCAAGACAAGACGATCAAGATCTACGGCGTCGGCGCCAAGAGCGGCGTCGTGGGCATCTTCGGCCAACAAAGCGAAGCCGCCATGCAGGCCGCTGCGGCCATGATCAACAAGGCCGGCGGTGTGACGCTGGGAGACGGCAGCAAGGCCCGCCTGGTGGTCGAGTACCTCGACGACCTTCAACGTGATCAAGGCCCAGGCCGGCGCCAATGGTCTGGACGTCAAGGGCCAAAGCGAGTGGCTGCTCAACGACACCAACTTCTCCAACCAGGTGCGCGAAATCAAGCGCGCCGGTGCTGACGTGGTGGCCATTTCCGCCCACCCCTTCACCACCTGCGGTGTGCTCAAAGAAATGGCGCGTCAAAACGTCAAGCCCAAGCTGCTGATCGGCCTGACCTCTTCTTCGAGCATGGAAACCCTGCAAGGCTGTGGCGTGCAAGCCGAAGGCCTGATCATCCCCACGGCAACTGGACCGTCGCCCACACGCCGGCCCAGTGATGACCCCGGCGCGTGCCCCCCGGCGGCGGCTGGGGTGCGCGCGCCATTGATACGCCCTGCGCGCTGCGCACTTCCCACCCAGAGGCTAGGCGATGGACCTCCTTGACCTGCTCGATCTCACGCAGTCGGTGATCGACGGCGTGCTGTTCGGCACCACCTATGCCCTGATCGGCATCGGCTTCACCCTGATCTTTGGGGTGATGCACAAGATCAACCTGTCCTATGCCGCAGCCTCCATCGGGGCGGCCTATCTGTCCTTGATCGTGGTCACCGCCGTGCCCACGCCCTTGGTGTACGCCTTCGCCGCCTTGATGGGCGGCGTCTTGGGGTGGCTGGTCTACCTCATTTGCTTTCGCTTCATTCCGCTGAACAACCCACTGGCCACGCTGATGTCCACGGTGGGGATGCTTCTGGCCATCGAAGAGCTGATCTCGCACCTCACCTACGGCATGCCGCAGAACTACCCGGCCCTGTTTGCGAGTTCCAACTTTGAGGTCGGACAGTTCTTCTTTCGCGGCGACCTGATGTTTGTGTTCGCACTGGGCTGCCTGGCCATGGTGGGCCTGATGCAGCTGCTCAAGCGCACCCGCCTGGGCTTGGCCACCCGCGCCGTGGCACAGCAGCCGGTGGCCGCGCAGCTGTGCGGCATGAGCGTGAACACCACCAATGCCAGCACCTTTGTGATCGCCGGCCTGCTGGGCGGCACCGCTGGCGCCATGGCTGGGGCCGCCATCGGCGTGCTCTCGCCGCTGATGACCCTGCCGCTGACGGTCAAGGGCCTGGTGGTCACGGTCATCGGCGGCCTGGGCAGCATCCCGGGGGCCATCGTCGCCGGCCTGATCGTGGGCGGGGTGGAAAACCTCTTTCAGTTCCTGCGCGGCGTCAGCGAGCGCGACATCTATGTGATGCTGCTGCTCTTCGTGTTCCTGGTGTTCCGACCGGGCGGGCTTTTCGCCGCGCCGGGTGGCCGGGACTGAAGCACAGCCAGGAGATCGACGAATGGACTTCTACCTCGGCTTGGCCCAGGTCATCGGCATCCACACCCTGCTGGGCCTGTCGGCCTGGTGCGTGTTGCACACCGGCCAGGTGAGCATCGCGCAGGGCGCCTTCTTTGCCATCGGCGCGTATGTGGCGGGCATGCTCACCTCGATGTGGGACGTGCCCTTGGCGGCGGCCTTGGCCACGGGCTCGGTGATCGCCGGCCTGGTGGCCGTGGCGGTGGGTTTTCCGGCGCTGCGGGTCAAAGGCCTGATGCTGGTGGTGGCCACCACCGCCTTCGCCGAAATCGTGCGGCTGTTCTTCTTCAACCTGAAGTGGCGGGTGGAAACCCCCAACGGCCTGGCCGGCCCGGACGGCAGCTTGGGCTTTGGCGGCATCCGCTACTTTCCCTCCAACGGCTGGACCACTTTTGAAGTCAACCTGCTGATTTGGGTGCTGGTGGGCGGGGTGATGCTGCTGCTGTGGTGGCTGGACCGCTGCCGCATCGGCACCATTTGGCGCGCCGTGGGCGAAGACGAGTTGGCCGCGCAAAGCGCAGGCATCAACCTCACGGCCGCGAAGGTGTCGGCCTTCGGCATTGGCGGGGCCATTGCCGGCTTGGGCGGCGGCGTGTTTGCGCACTACGCCACCCACATCGAACACAACAACTTCACCATCCTGCTGGCCACCTTTGCCGTGGCCTACCCCATCCTGGGCGGCCTCAAGAGCCTGGCCGGCACGCTGCTGGCGGTGATCCTGATTCAAGGGGTGATGCTCGAAGGCCTGCGCTTCATCGGCGAGTGGCGCAGCCTGCTGTTCGGGGTGTTGATTGTGGTGGTCATGCTGGTGCGGCCTGACGGCATGCTCAACCGCGCCCTCAGCCTCGATGGCCTGCTGGGCAAGCGATCGGGCTCGGGCCGTCCCAATGAGGGCGCCGCGGGCACTGGCGCAGGCAAGACCAAAGGAGCCACCCACCATGCTTGAGTTGCAGCAGCTCAGCCGCCACTTCGGCGGTGTCAAGGCGGTTGATGACCTGAACCTCAGCGTGCGCCAAGGCGAGATCCTGGGCCTGATCGGGCCCAACGGCTCGGGCAAAAGCACCACGGTCAACCTCATCACCGGCGTGTACAAGCCCACCCAAGGCTCGGTCACCTTCAAAGGCCAAGAGATCTCCCAGCTCGACCCGCACCAGCGCACCGAAGTGGGCATCGCCCGCACCTTTCAGAACATCCGCTTGTTCGGACATTTGACGGTGTGGCAAAACCTGTGGGCCGCCCGCGTGGTGCGCGAATCGGGCTGGGCCGGCTTCAAGCAGCGGTGGCTGTCGGGCGCCTCAGCGGCCCGTGAAGAAGCCGAGCAGCTGCTGGTGTTCGGTGACCTGGCCCACAAGCGCGACATGCTGGCGGGCAACCTGGCTTTCGGCGAACAGCGCCGTTTGGAACTCATCCGCGCCGCCGCTTCGGGTGCTGAGTTGCTGCTGCTGGACGAGCCGGCCGCAGGCATGAACGCCGAAGAAATCGACGACCTGGACAACCGCATTCGCAGCCTGCGGGATCAAGGCCGCACCATCTTGCTCATCGAGCACCACATGGAGCTGGTGATGGAGGTGTGCGACCGTGTAGCGGTGTTGAACTTCGGCCGCAAGATCGCCGAAGGCACGCCCGCGCAGGTGCAGGCCGATGCCCAGGTGCGCGCAGCCTACCTGGGCACCGAAGAAACCGCCGCGGCCTGAAGGACCCTGCCATGCTGGAAATCAAAGACCTGGCCACCTCTTACGGCAAGATCGAAGCACTCAAGGGCGTGTCGCTTCAGGCCAAAGCCGGCGAAGTCACCTGCCTCTTGGGCCCCAACGGTGCCGGCAAATCCACGCTGATGCTCACCCTGTCGGGCATCTTGAAGCCGCAGCGCGGCTCGGTGACCTTCGAGGGCGAAGAGCTCGTGGGCAAAACCCCCGCGCAGATCGTGGAGCGCGGCATGGCCCTGGTGCCCGAGAACCGCTTGGTGTTCCCCGCGCTGAGCGTGCGCGAGAACCTGCTGGCCGGCGCCTACAAGCGCCGCGACAGCGCCGGCATCAAGAGCGACATCGATGCCATGTTTGTGCGCTTTCCGCGGCTGAAGGAACGCATCGACCAGCTCGCGGGCACCTTGTCGGGCGGCGAACAGCAGATGCTGGCCGTAGCGCGTGCGCTGATGTCGCGCCCGCGCCTGCTGCTGATGGACGAGCCCTCCGTGGGCCTGGCGCCGCTGGTCGTGGCCGAGATCTTTTCCATCATCCGGCAGCTGCACGCCGAAGGCGTGAGCTTGTTTGTGGTGGAACAAAACGCGCACATGGCGCTGAAGGTGGCCCAGCACTTCTACCTGATGGAGCAAGGGCGGGTGAGCTTCTCGGGCACACCGGGTGAGTTGGCCGACGACGATGTGATCCAACGCGCCTACCTGGGCCAGCAAAAGAAAGCGGCCTGAGCACAGCCGCGCCACACGGCGGCCAGGCCACACGGCGCTCCGCAAGCCCCCAGCAGCCGTCGCCCTCATGATCGACTTCCTGCAAACCACGCTGGATGGCCTCTTGGACGGCGGCTCCTACGCGCTGGTGGGCCTGGGGCTGTCCTTGACCTTCGGGGCTTTGCGGCGCTTGAACCTCGCCTACGGCGCCACGGCCATGTTGGCTGCCTACCTGGGTGCTTGGCTGCACATTCACCACCAAGCGCCGGTGTGGCTGGTGGCGCTGACGGTGGTGCTGGCGGCCACGCTCATCAGCCTGTACGTGGAACGCCTGTGTTTTGCGGCCACGCGCAACGAGGCCACCGTCTCGCGCGGCGCGCCGATTGCCGGGTCTGATGGGCGAGAAGTGGTGGCCCTGGCCTCGAGCTTTGCCCTGTGGATGCAGCTCGAGCAGTTGGCGGTCAATCTGCTGCCACGCCACCTCAATGCGTTCCCATCGCTTGCGGTCGAGCAAAACTGGTTCCTGGCCTGGGGCAGCGGTGGCCACAGCGAACTCATGATCCGCCCCGACCGCCTGGTCTTGGCCCTGAGCGCCGTGGCGCTCACCTTGGGCTTGGCGCATTGGTTGGAACGGTCCCGCGCCGGGCTGTCCTGGCGCGCGGTTTCCCAACACCGCACCGCAGCGCACCTGGTGGGCATGCCGGTGGCGCGGCTGCAAAGCCTGGGCTTCGCCGCGGCCTGTGCGCTGTCGGGTGTGGCCGCCTTCGCCGTGCTGTCGCTGGACGGGCAGGTGACCCCGATGTTTGGCATGTGGGTTCTGTTCAAGGGTTTGGTGGCCGCCATGATCGGTGGCTTGGGTTCGGTGCGGGGGGTGCTGTGGGGCGGGCTGTTGCTGGGCGTCGTCGAGGCCCATGCGCAATCCCTCTTGGGGGCGCAAGGCCGTGAATTCGTGACCTACGCGGTGTTGTTTGCCGTCCTGGTTTGGCCACGGCGGACCCTAAAGGGCGCGGCATGAGCGACCGCATCTTCAGCTCCACCACAGCGGCCACCGGCACCGACGGCGCCGTGGCCCAGGCCGTGCGCGCGGCGCTGTGCCACCTGCCCGGCGTGGACAACGCGGCCAGCTCACACCTGGTGGGTGTGGCCAGCGACATGGCCATCATGTCGCTGCTGGCCCTGTCGGCCTATCTGATGCTGCTGGTGGGTCGCGTGTCCTTCGCCCAGCAGGCCTTCTTCGGTGTCGGGGCTTACAGCGCCGGCGTGGCCACGGCCATGTTCGATGTGCCCCTGCCCCTGGCGCTGGCTGGGGGCATGGCCCTGGGCGCCCTGTGTTCGTGGCTGCTGGCGATGCCCACCCTGCGGCTGTCGGGCTTGAACTATGCCGTGGCCACCTTGGCCTTCGGCGAAATGGCCCGCATTGCCTTCAGCTGGGCCCGCTGGCAGGTGCAAACCGAGGACGGGCCGGTAGGCCCTCTGGGGCAGGAAGGCTTTCGCAACATCCGCTGGCTCTTGGAAAACGACCTCGCGCCCGAGGTCTTCATGCTCGTGACCGTGGCCGTGGCCCTGGGCGTGGTGGCCCTGTTGATGCTCAGCGAGCGCACGCGGCTGGGTTTGAACCTGCGCATGCTCGGACAAGACGACCTGCTGTGCGCCTCGCAAGGCGTGCCGGTGGAGCGCCTGCGCCTGTGGGCGGCTGCGGCCGCCGGTGCGCTGGCCGCGCTGGGGGGCGGCTTGTATGCCCACCGCACCACCTACATCGAGCCCGCCCTGTTTGACCCCATGCTGGGCGTGCATGCGGTGGGCTATGCCCTGTTGGGTGGCCTGGGCACGGCACTGGGCCCGCTGTTGGGGGTGGTGCTGGACCTGGGCTTGTTGGATGCCACCCGCATCGTGCCAGGCTGGCGCATGGTGATTTTCGGAGGCCTGGTGGCCCTGTTCCTGCGCTGGCGCCCGCGCGGCCTGCTCGACGAAGTGGCGGTGTACCACCTGCGCAGAGCCGTGGCCGCCACCCGTATTCCAAGACCCTGAGGAGGACCCCCATGAGCGCATCACATCTGCTCACCGACCACACCATCATCGTCACCGGTGCTGCCACCGGCATCGGCCAGGCCTTTGCGCTGGGCGCTGCGGCCCAAGGCGCCCATGTGCTGGTGGCCGACCTGAACGCGGCCGACGAAACCATGGACCTGATCAAGAGCCAAGGCGGCCGCGCCAGCTACGCCCGGGTGGACGTGAGCGACGAAGCCAGCGTCCAGGCCATGGCCGAGGCTGCGCTCAAGGCCACGGGGCGCATCGACGGCCTGATCAACAACGCCGCCTACTTCCGCGCAAGTCAATGTGAAGGGGGTGTGGCTGTGCTGCAAGGCGGTGATGCCCGCCATGCGTGCGCGCCAGAGCGGCTCAATCGTGAACATTGCCAGCGTGGTGGCCGTGGCCGGCCAACCCGGCTATCTGCACTATGTGGCCACCAAGGGTGCGGTCTTGTCCATGACCAAGGGCTTGGCCAAAGAGTGCGGCAAAGACGGTGTTCGCTGCAATGTGATTGCGCCCGGCTTTGTCATCACCGACGCCACCAAGAACCGACCCATCGAGTGGCAGCAAAGCTTCCTCAAGGCCCGCGCCCTTTCACGCGAACAACGCCCCGACGACCTCGTGGGCACAGCGCTGTACCTGCTCAGCGACCTGGCCGGCTTCGTCAGCGGACAAACCATCGTGGTCGATGGCGGCCACATCATGTATTGAACCCGCGCACAGCGGACCAAGGCCTACACATTCCCCGGAGGAGAACCATGAGCACCCCGATCCTGCACCACTATGCCTTCTCGACCTTTTCTGAAAAGGTCCGAACGGCCCTGGGCTACAAAGGCCTCAGCTGGCAGTCGGTTGACATCCCCGGCCTTCCACCGCGGCCGCTGCTTTCGCCGCTGACAGGCGGCTACCGGCGTGCGCCCGTGCTGCAAGTGGGGGCCGACATCTACTGCGACACCCAGCTCATACTGCCCACGCTGGACCGGCTGTTCCCCTCCACCAAACCCTTGCTGCCAGCGTCCAGCGAAGGACTGGCCCGCGGCCTGGGCTTCGCCTGGGAACGGCAGATGTGGATTCCGACCATCGGCGTGCTGGTGCACTACATCGGCGAGCACATCCCGCCCGAATTCATCAAGGATCGCAAGGAGGGCTACCTGGGCATCGACATCAGCAAGTCGGCCATGGCCCCGCAGTTCCAAGAACATGCGCAGTTCGTTCGCGCGCAGTACGCCTGGCTGCGGCAGGCCCTGGCCGGCAAGCGCTTTATCTTGGGTGATGAGCCCACGGCCGCTGACCTGGCGATCTGGCAAACCACCTTTTTGTTGCGCAAGAACTGCCCGCCCGAGGTCGATGCGCTGCTGGGCCTGCAGCCGCTGCAAGCCTGGTACGACCGCATCGTCGCCTTCGGTCATGGCTCCTTTACCGAGATCACGCCGGAACAGGCCTTCTCGGTGGCCACCCTGGCCGAGCCCTCGGCGGTCACGCACCTGCAGCCTGACGGTGACCCAGGCGGCCTGAAGGCCGGCAGCACCGTTGTGGTCACCCCCGAAGACAACGCCCGAGTGCCGGTGACCGGTACCCTGGTGGCCGCGGGCGAGCACGAGCTGGTCATCCACCGGCGAGATGAAAAGGCCGGTAACCTGCACATCCACTTCCCGCGCTTGGGCTACGAACTGCGGGCTGCCTGAGCCTGAGGCCTTTCTTAACGCAGCCGCCCTCGCCCCCCCACGACCCCAGGAGCCCAACCCATGCAACTGCTGGCCAACACCACCTCGCCCTATGTGCGCATCGCGCGCGTCAGCCTGATTGAAAAGGGCCTGGACATCCCGCCCACGGTCGTGGACCCGTGGGCCGATGACGTCCGGCTGCGCGCGGCCAACGCGGCCACCCGCGTGCCCACCTTGGTGCTCGATGACGGCACCCCTTTGGCCGAGAGCATGGCCATCGTGATGTGGCTGGAGTCCACCCGGCCCGCACCGGCCCATGCGTCCTTGATCGGCAGCGATGCCGCCGGCGTGCTGTCGCGTGCAGGTGTGGCCCTGGGCGTCATCGACGCCGCGGTTCACACCATCATCATCCGCAAGGTGACCGCACCGGTCTTGTTTGATGAAACCCCGGTGGGCCTGCGCCGCCGGCGCACCATGGCCGAAGGCATGCAGCGCCTGGAAGCCCTGGCCGCCGCGCAGCCCATGGACCGCGGTGCAGCCCCCACGCTGGACGCGATCTGCGCCGTCACCGCCATCGACTACCTGAACTTCCGCTTCACCGACGCGCCATGGCTGCCGCCCATGCCGGCGCTCAACGCGCTGAGCCAGCGCCTGCGCGCACGGCCCTCATTTGCCCAGACGATGCCGTTTGTGGCGAGCTGAAGCGCAGGGGCGCGGCGGTCCGTTTCAAGCCGGCGCGCCGCCCCGGGCACAGGCCTGCAGGTGATCCACGAGCAGGGCCAGGGGCGAGCCCTGTGCGGGTTCGGCGCGGGTGACGATGGTCATGCGGCGCTGGGCCCAGTCGTCTTGCAGCGGCACCACCCGCAAGGACATCGCCGGCGCAAAACTGTGCGCAGCCGCCAGGGGCAACACACCGATGCCCAGTCGGGCCTCAACAGCGCGGCACACCGCCTCGAAGCTGCGCACCTGCACCCGCAGCACCATGGCACGCATCAGGTTCGAGGCCTGGGCCGCCAACAGCCGGGTGAGGGTGCTGCCCCCCTCCAAACCAATCAGGTCACGGTCCAGGAGGTCTTCAAAGCGCAGCCCCTGGGTGGGCAGGTCTTCGTCGTGCCGCACCACGGC
>RGEP01000221.1 GCA_009918225.1 Betaproteobacteria bacterium
TGCCGCCACCACATTCCACAACACCGCCGAACGCCCAAGGTCGGCATAGCTGCGGTAGCTGGCGTTGTCGGGCAAGGCCAGCTCGGCGCTGGCAAAACCGCGAACCGCCTGGGCCAGTTGCAGCCGCTCTCGCAAGGCCGAGGGTGTGGCGGGGTCGTCCAGCCACGCCTGAATGGGGCGAGCCGCCTGCCACACCCCCAGATGCCCCATCACCGCACGGCCCCAGTGGAGTGGGTCTGCCTGCGCTGTGGCTGGCCCGCAGGCCCCGAGGGTCAACAGGGCCCAGACGGCGGCGACACAGGCCCAGCGGCGCGCCATCGCCTCAGGCCGAGGCGTGGGGCCCATCGGCGGGCTCGACCTCAACCAAACAGTCGTAGAACGTGGGCGCGCGTCCCAGGTCAGTCAAGCGCTGGTGGGTGAGCTCGTTCACATTGGTGCCCCTCAAGCCCAGCTTGCGCCACCAGATGCCCAGGCCATTGACCACACCCGGACGCGCGCGGGTGCTCATGTTCAGGCGGCAGTGGTACCGGCCTCGGTCATTGAACACGCACACGGTCTGCCCATCGACCAGGCCACGCGCAGCGGCGTCATCGGGGTGCATCTCCACCAAAGGCTCACCCTCGATGTCGCGCAGGCTGCGCACATTGACGAACGTGGAGTTGAGAAAGTTGCGCGCGGGCGGCGAAATCATCGCCAAGGGGTAGCGCTGGGCCAGCGCGGGCGTGGTGGCCGCACTTTCGTGGTTGGGGATGTAGTCAGGCACCCCCCACTGCGGGCTGTCGACCCGTGCACGGCCGCTGGGCGTGGGAAAGCCGCCCTGGGCGAAGGGCGCGTCGGGAACCGGCACCGGCTGCCAGCCCTGTTGGCGCAGGGCGGCAAAGTCGATGCCTGCCAGCGCGCCGCGGGCCAAGGCTTCATCGTCGTCCTTGAAGCAGGGGTCGTCAAAGCCCATGCGCTGGGCCAGATCACGGAAGATTTGCGCGTTGCTGCGCGCCTGGCCGCGCGGGCGCAAGGCGGGCTCGTTGATCACCACATCGGTGTGGCCATAGCTGGTATGCACATCCCAGTGTTCAAGCTGGGTGGTGGCCGGCAACACATAGTCGGCCTGGTCAGCCGTGTCGGTCATGAAGTGCTCCAGCACCACGGTGAACAGGTCTTCACGCTGGAAGCCTTTCACCACCTTGGACGACTCGGGCGCCACGGCCACCGGGTTGCTGTTGTAGACCACCAAGGCCTCGATGCGCGGGCCAAAGTCGCGGCTGCTTTCGCGCAGCAGGTCGTCACCGATGGTGCTCATGTTGATGGTGCGGGAGTCCCGCCCGGCCAACAGGTCCGGGCGCTGCAGCCAGGCGTCTCGGCGCACCGGTGTAAACCAGCCGCTGCTGCTCAGCAGCAGGCCCCCGCCGGGGTGGCGCCACGCGCCAATCAGGCAGGGCAGCAGCGCCACCAGGCGCACCGCATTGCCCCCACCGTGTACCCGCTGCATGCCGTAGTTCAGCCGAATGGCCGCTGGCGCGGCACCCGTGCCGGCACGGGCTGCGCCGTAGTCGCGTGCCAACTCCTGCAGATCTTCCAAGGCCACACCGCATTCGGCGGCTGCCCGCTCCAGCGTCCAGGGCATGGCCCGCTCGCGCAAAACGTCAAAGCCTTCGAGGTGGTCGCGGATGTAGGCGTGGTCCAGTTCGTCACGGACGATGAGCTCGCGCGCCAAGGCCAAGGCCAGGGCGCCGTCCGTGCCGGGGCGTATGGCCAGGTGCCGGTGGCACTTGTCGGCGGTTTCGGTGCGCCGCGGGTCAATGCACCACAACTTGGCGCCTTGGCGCTTGGCCTGTTGCACAAAGGTCCAGAAGTGCAGATTAGAGGCAATCGAGTTGCTGCCCCAGATCAAGATGAGCTTGCTCTGAGCGAAGTGCTCGGTGCGCATGCCCACCTTGCCGCCATAGGTGGCCGTCAAGCCCGCAGCACCCGCGCTGGCACAGATGGTGCGGTCCAAGAGGGAGGCGCCCAGGCGGTGAAAAAAGCGCGCGGCCATGCTCTCGCCTTGCACCAGGCCCATGGTGCCGGCATAGCTGTAGGGAAGAATGGCCCGGGGATCTCGCGCCGCGATCGACTTGAGTCTCGTGGCGATGTCGTCCAGGGCTTCGTCCCAGGACACCGTCACAAAGCGCCCTGAGCCCTTGGGGCCGGCCCGTCGCAATGGCTGCAGCACCCGATCCGGATGCTCCACCCGCTCCACATAGCGCGAGACCTTGGTGCACAGCGCTCCATGCGTCAGCGGATGGTCCGGGTCGCCCTGCAGCTTGATCACCTGGTCGCCCTGCACCGTCACCCGAATGGCGCAGGTGTCCGGGCAGTCGTGGGGGCAGGCCGCCCGCACGACACGGCCAGGTGCGGCGGACGCGGGGCCGGCGGCAGGGTCAGCGCTGGAGTGGGCCTTGGCGCTGTGCGCGGCCGGGTTCAGGGTGGGGTTACCTGAGGGTGACGCGGGGGCTTTGGGTGGCGGCTGAACCATGGCGCCATGATGGCACAGCAGGCATGGGCACTGGGCGCGAATGCCCATGCATGGCGATGCATGCCCATGCACGCCCTTGCGCGCCCCGGCATAAACTCAGAGCCACGGAGACGTCCATGAAACTCATCGAATCGATCCTGGCCGACATCCCGGCCATCACCGCCATCCGGCGTGACATCCACGCCCACCCGGAGCTGTGCTTCCAAGAAGTGCGCACCGCTGATGTGGTGGCCCAAGCCCTTCAATCCTGGGGCATCGAGGTGCACCGCGGCCTGGGCACCACCGGCGTGGTGGGCACCATCCGCCACGGCAGCAGCGACCGCGCCATCGGCCTGCGTGCCGATATGGACGCGCTGCCCATGACCGAGCACAACCGCTTCCCCCACGCCAGTGTGCACCCCGGCAAGATGCACGCCTGTGGACATGACGGCCACACCGCCATGCTCCTGGCCGCCGCCAAGCACCTCTCACAGCACCGCAACTTCGACGGCACGGTGCACTTCGTGTTTCAGCCCGCGGAAGAAGGCGGCGGCGGCGCACGCGAAATGATCAAGGAGGGCCTGTTCGAGAAGTTTCCGGTGCAGGCCATGTTCGGCATGCACAACTGGCCGGGCATGAAGGCCGGGCAGTTCGCCGTGTGCGACGGTCCCATGATGGCCTCGAGCAACGAGTTCCACATCAAGATCATCGGCAAGGGATCACATGCTGCCCTGCCCCACAACGGCATAGACCCGGTGCCGGTGGCCTGCCAGATGGTGCAGGCCTTCCAAACCATCATCACGCGCAACAAGCGCCCCATCGATGCGGCGGTCATCTCCGTGACGATGATCCATGCGGGCGAAGCCACCAATGTGGTGCCCGACCATGCGGTGGTGCAGGGCACGGTGCGCACCTTCACCATTGAGATGCTCGACATGATCGAGCGGCGTATGAACGAAATCGCACAGCACACGGCCGCCGCGTTCGGTGCAACGGTGGAGTTTCAATTCAAGCGCAACTACCCACCCACCATCAACCACAAGGCCGAA
>RGEP01000222.1 GCA_009918225.1 Betaproteobacteria bacterium
CCCGCAAGGAAGGATCAGCCCTGCCCACTTGCGAATTCAAAAGGGTCTGCAGGGCAGCCTGTGCACTGGGACTGCCAGCACCGGGTGCGGGTGCGGGTGCGGGTGCCGCGGCTTCTGCCCGCGGCGTGGCCGGCGTTGGTGCGTCTGCACCCACGGTGGCGGGGGCTGGGCTGGCGGCCGCGGCGGGCTCTGCCTTGGGGCCCGGTGCAGCGGGCACCGCTGGCGTCTGGGCCTGGGCTGTGGAGACGGACAGCAGCAGGCCCAGGGCCATCATCAGCCCCAGGGCCCACACATGAAGCCTGTGAACTTGATGGAACTCCGGGGCCCACTCTCGCTTGCGCTGCATGGTCATTTCACCGCCTCCTGACGCGCCCCCAGCAGCGATGCCCCATAGGGCATGGCCAGCCAGTGCTGAGCCGAGTCTAGCGACATCCGAGGCCCAGCCACCTGGCGCGCCTGCGCCCGCTGCCCTTGCACCTGCTGAACCTCCAGCAGGGCCAGGTGCGCAGCTGCCTCAGGCTCGAGCAAGCGGCGCGGCACGTGGCGAGCGTCGACCAGCACCAGCCGGTCACCGGGGCGAAGGCCTGCGTCTTGGCCCGCCATCAGCATGACCTGTCCTTCGCCATGGCTGCGGGCCTCATAGACCAGGGGCTCACAGTCAAGGGTGCCTTGCAGCACCTGCCAGCGGTGGTTGAGTTCCGCCTGCAGGCGCTGCCGCGCGTCGGCGCTCCACTGCCTTGACGGGCGCTGCAAGGCCTCGGCCACCAGGGGCAATTGGCTGATCTGCTGCAGGATCGGCGCTTCGTTGTTGCGCGCCAAGGTCCACTCGAGCTGCACCGTCATCGCTTGGCGGTCGGGTTCGGCCCAGCCCATCCATTCGCGGGCGCGTGATTCCCACTGCACGCGGCGTGCGCCGGCCACGGCGGCATCCCAACCGGGCACCACCCGCACCCGGACCTGCAGCGTCAAGGGTGAACGCGGCTGAGGAGCTGACCACAGGGCTTCTTCGTATCGGTTGCGCGCTGGCGCCAACTGCACCGTGTCGAGCACGGCGCCCTCAGCCTGTGCCTGCGCCCGCAGCGATGATTCAACCCACCGTGCAGCCTGCGCGGTGAGCAAGCCCACTTGCGGGTCAGCGGAGGGATGCACCTGCACGCGCAAGGCCATCGGATGGCGCCAAGCTTCGTTGGATGACGGATCGCGGCAAACCGGCTGGGCAGAACGGGGGTCCGCCTTGCTCGCAGCGGCCACATCCACCACCGCCTTGGGGTCCTGATCGCCCATGTACTCCAGCACCCGCACCCCCCGCACCTGCATATCGGTGCGGAACTGGCTGGCTTCCATCAACTCGCCGCGCTCGTTGATCCAGGACGTGGCGCTGACGCGGGTGTTGGCACCCATGGCCTTTTCGATCAGCGCGTCGCGGATGGCCTGCAGTTGGGCCTCGGCGGGAGAGCGGGATGCTTGGGCCCAGGCCGTGCCGCTCACCGCGCAGGCCAACCCGATCAGAACGGCGCGACGCATGGCGTGCCCCGGCTCAGCGCTTGCGCGAAGCAACTTGGGTCAGATACAGGGCGCGCAGGTCGCGCACCACCGCACGGTCCAGGGACAGCGTGGTTTCGTAGGTGTCCTCACCCACGGGTGTGATGCTGACAACAGAAGCACCGTGGATCACGCCCTCCACCCGGGCGCGGAAGGTGTCGCTGAGCACGGTCATGTCGGCCACGGTGGTGGTGGCATCCAAGTACTGCCCGTACACCTGTTCGGTCAGGGAACGGTAGGCATCGAGCTTGGAGGCCCGAATGGCCATCAGGCGCTGTTGTGCCGGGTTGCGGTGGTTTTGCACGGCAATCACCGCGTAGCCGGTGGCCGTGATGGTTTCCCGCTTTTCCACAATCGGCGAAATCAAACTGGCCGGGCCACTGGCGCGCCCTGCTTCGCCGGCGTCCAGGGTTTGTTCAGGCGTGGACACCAGCCAGGGGGCCCGCAGGGTCACCAGCTGACCAGGCCCGGCACAACCTGAAAGGGCCACCACGGCGGCCGCCCATGCTGCTCCAGCGACGATGCGCCATCCCTTGCTCATTGCGATTCTCCTGTTGAAGGTTGGCGGCGCACCCGCACGTTGCAAGCCGCTGCCTCCCCCGTGGTATCGACCTGAACAGGTCTTTCTTGAACCCAGTGCACACCCGGGCGCGGTCGAAATGAGCAGGCCTGACCATCAGGGAAATCCCTTGTGGTGTCGGAGCACGGTTTGATTGACCTGAAGCAATTCATGGGTAAATTCGTGACGGATTTGTCAAGTCATACCCCCTTTTGTGTCAGCCCACTCCCCCCAACTGATCGGCAGCGGCCCCACCATGGGGGCCTTGCGCCGTCTGATTGCCACCGTGGCCCGCTCACAGGCCACTGTGCTGATCACGGGTGAGAGCGGCACCGGCAAGGAGCTCATCGCACGGGCCTTGCACGAGGCGTCAGAACGGCGCCTGGGGCGCTTCGTGGCCATCAACTGCGGCGCTATCCCGCGTGAGTTGATTGAAAGCGAGCTGTTCGGCCACCGCAAGGGCGCTTTTACCGGGGCTGTCGTCGACCGAGTCGGGCGTTTTGAACAAGCCCATGGCGGCACCATCTTCCTCGATGAGATTGGCGACTTGCCCCTGGACATGCAGGTCAAACTGCTGCGGGTCTTGCAGGAGCGCATGGTCGACCCCGTCGGTTCCCTGCAGTCCACGCGAATCGATGTGCGTGTGGTGGCAGCCACCCACCGGGACCTGGAGGCCGAGGTGTTGGCCGGCCGCTTCCGCGAAGACCTGTTCTACCGCCTGAACGTGTTGCCCCTGGCCTCACCGGCGCTGCGCGAGCGATCCGAAGATGTGCCTGAGTTGCTGAGCCACCACGCCAGCCGCCTGGCCCCGGAAGGCTGCGCGCCCATCACCTTTGATGCACCAACGATCGAGGCCTTGAGGGCCTATGCCTGGCCTGGCAATGTGCGCGAGCTGTCCAACCTGGTGGACCGCTTCACCACCCTCTTCAGTGGCCGCTGCGTCAGCCTGCGTGACATTCCCTTGCCCATGTTGCCCAAGGGCCTGCACGCGGCGCAAGAGTCCATGGCCTTGCAAGCCCAGTCCGGCCACGCGGTGTACAACTTGATGAGCCCGGCACCTGCAGCCAGCGGCGAGGTTTTGCCGCTGCAGTCCGAGCCCATGGCAGCACAGGCCCCTGATGCCGACCTGCAGCCAGCAGCGCCGAGCCACGTGGCCACCGATATCGAGCAGACCATCTTGATGGCCCAGGGTGGGCCCACTGTTGTGCTGCCCCCGGAGGGCTTGTCGCTCAAGGACCACCTGGCCGAAACCGAGCGCAGCCTGCTGGAGCAGGCCTTGGCCCGTTCAGGCGGAAACGTGTCTCAGACGGCTCGGCTCTTGCAGCTGCAGCGCACCACGCTGATCGAAAAGCTCAACAAGTACGCCATGCGCGCGGCCTGAATAGCGGGCGCCAGCAGCCCTGCTGGCA
>RGEP01000223.1 GCA_009918225.1 Betaproteobacteria bacterium
GACGCCATTGAAGCCTCGGTGCAGTCCCGTGGCCAGCAAGCGCCCTTGGCGGCGGCTGAACTCACGGGTGAGGCCGAGCAGGTTCATCGCTGGGCCGAGATCGAAGGCCGCTGGCTGCCCCACAGCACCGTGTTCCTGGAGAACCGTCCCATGGCCGGCCGCGCCGGCTTCATCGTGCTCACGGCCTTGGCCCTGCCCGACGGCCGCACGGTGCTGGTGCAACGCGGCTGGCAAGCCCGTGACCTTCGCGACCGCACCCTCACACAGCCCGTGCCCACCCCAGACACCCCACCGGTGCGTCTGCGGGCCCGGGTGGCCCCGCCGCCATCGCGGTTGATGGACTTTGAAGGCGGCGCCCAGGGCCCGATTCGGCAGAATGTGGAGTTGGTTGCTTATGCCAGCGAATTCGGCTTGCCGGCTTTGTTGCCCATCAGCCTCCAGCAGCTGCAGCCGGCCTTGGGCTGTGTGAACGGCGCTTGCACCGAGCCCTTGGACGATGGCCTGATGCGGGCCTGGACGGTCGTGGGCTCCAGCGCTGACAAGAACCGTGGTTATGCGGTCCAGTGGTTTTCGCTCAGTGCCTTGGTGCTGGGCCTGTTCATTTGGTTCCAGTGGCTGCGCCCCTGGCGGCAGCGCCACCGCGGCCCGGCGCACGAGACCGGTGGCCCGGCTGGCCCCTCAACCTGAACCCTTCACACCCCGCAGGAGCCCCGCGCTTTGTCCCGCCCCCCAAACCCGACGCCCGCCAGGCAGCCCGACGAACCCGTGGGCTTGACGGTGCACTCCTTGCCTGATGTGGGCATGGACGACAACCAACGCACCCGCAGTGGCCGCTGGAAGCTGCTGCTGGTGCTGCTGGTGTGCGCCTCACCGGTCATCGCCTCCTACTTCACCTATTTCGTGGTCCGGCCCGAGGGCCGCACCAACTACGCCACCTTGGTCACGCCCGTGCCGGGGGCCACACACGAGTGGCCCGATTTCCCCATGACCGACCTGCAAGGCCAGGCCGTGCAGGCGCGCGAGCTGCGCGGCCAGTGGATCTTGGTGGCCGTGGGCCCCTCGGCCTGCAACGAGGCCTGCGAAGAGCGCCTGTTCATGCAGCGCCAGTTGCGCGAAATGACCGGCCGTGAACGCGACCGCCTGGACAAGGTCTGGTTGGTCACCGACGAAGGCCCGGTCAAGCCCGAGTTGGCCCAAGCCCTGCTGGCCACGCCGGCCATGCGCATCTTGCGCGCCGACCGCGCGGCGGTGTCGGCCTGGCTGCAACCGGAGGCCGGCGGCTCGGTGGATGACCACCTGTATGTGGTTGACCCCATGGGCCACTGGATGATGCGCGCGCCGGTCAAGGCCGAACCCACCAAGTTCAAGAAGGACCTGGAGCGGCTGCTCAAGGCCTCGCAGTTTTGGGACCCCGCTGGCCGCGGGGATGGCCGATGAGCGAAGCCACCCCGCTGTGGAACCTGGCGCCCGTGGTGCGCCTGGCCCTCTTGGGGCTGCTCTTGGCCAGTGCGCCGCTGGCCTGGGTGTGGCTGCGCCACCGCCGCGGTGAACCCGTTCGACGTTTGCGAGCACTTACCCTCGTGACGCTGTTCCTGACCTTTGACCTGGTGCTCTTCGGCGCCTTCACCCGCTTGACCGACTCTGGCCTGGGCTGCCCCGATTGGCCAGGCTGCTACGGCAGCGTCAGCCCGGTGGGCGCGGCCAGCCAGATCAATGCGGCTGAGTTGCAAATGCCCGATGGGCCCGTCACCACCGAAAAAGCCTGGATCGAGATGATCCACCGCTACCTGGCCACCGCGGTGGGCGTGCTGATTCTGGTGATGACGGCCACGGCTTGGACCCTGCGCCGCACCGTGCCCGTGTCACCGTGGTGGCCGACCGCCACCTTGGTGTGGGTGTGTTTGCAAGGCCTGTTCGGTGCCCTCACCGTGACCATGAAGCTGTACCCGGCGATCGTGACCACGCACCTCTTGGGCGGCTTGGGCTTGTTGGTGCTTTTGGCCTTGCAGGCCGAGGGCTACCGGCAGCGTGGTGGGCAGTCCCAGGCAGGCTTCTTCGATGCGGCCGCGCGGCCAGCGCGTTGGCGCGCCGCTGTGTTGGGCCTGGCCCTGCTGAGTGCGCTGCAGATTGCGCTGGGCGGTTGGGTGAGCACCAACTACGCCGTGCTGGCCTGCACGGATTTCCCCACCTGCCATGGACAGTGGTGGCCTCCCATGGACTTCACCGAAGGCTTCGCACCGTTTCGGCACCTGGGCCTCAATGCCCAAGGCACGGCTTTGGAAATGGATGCCTTGACCGCCATTCACTACACGCACCGGCTCATGGCCTACGGCCTGTTGGCGGCCCTCTTGGCCCTGGCGTGGGCGCTGTGGCAGCGCGCGCCACAGCCACAGGCCGCGCGCGGCTGGGCTTTGTTTCTGGCGGGTGTGGCCCTGTGGCAAGCGGCCACGGGTGTTTCGAACGTGGTGTTGGGCTGGCCCCTCGTGGCCGCCGTGTCCCACACGGGCGGTGCCGCGGTGCTGGTCGTGGGTTTGGCCACCCTGTGGATGCGCGCACGCTCCGTAGAATCGCGCCTTGAGCCGTAAACACCATGTCCGCCACCCCTGATTCCATGGCCGCTGTGCCCCTGGCCCCCGCAGGCCCGAAGGCGTCCCGCGTGCGGCAGTACTACGCGCTGACCAAGCCGCGCGTGGTGCAGCTGATCGTGTTCTGCGCCTTGATCGGCATGTTGCTGGCCGTGCCCGGCTGGCCCAGTGCGGCGGAGTGGGCCAGGGTACTGGTGGCCAGTGTCGGCATTTGGCTGGTGGCTGGTGCCGCAGCCGCCTTCAACTGCCTGGTGGAACAGCACATCGACCGCCGCATGGCCCGCACCGCTTGGCGCCCCACGGCCAAGGGCGAGCTCAGCAACACCCAGTCCCTGGTGTTTTCAGCCGTCTTGTGCGGCGTCGGCTGCGCCTTGCTCTACCTGGCGGTCAACCCCTTGACGATGTGGCTGACGCTGGCCACCTTCGTGGGCTACGCCGTGGTGTACACCGTGGTGCTCAAGCCCTTGACGCCGCAGAACATCGTGATCGGGGGCGCATCAGGGGCCATGCCGCCGCTCTTGGGCTGGACCGCCATGACCGGTGAGGTCGGTGCCTTGGGAGTTTTGCTGGTGATGATCATTTTCCTGTGGACCCCGCCGCACTTCTGGGCCTTGGCCCTGTACCGCACCGAAGACTATGCGCGCGCGGGCCTGCCGATGCTGCCGGTCACCCACGGCAGTGAGTTCACGCGTTTGCAGATTTTTCTGTACACCTTGGTGCTCCTGGCCTCCACCCTGCTGCCGGTTCTCTTTGGCTTCAGTGGTGGCCTGTATTTGCTCGCGGCGCTGTGGCTG
Organism: Betaproteobacteria bacterium; assembly: GCA_009918225.1. Lineage (GTDB taxonomy): Bacteria > Pseudomonadota > Gammaproteobacteria > Burkholderiales > Burkholderiaceae_C > RFTU01. The sequence goes on from RGEP01000223.1 coordinate 3,380, forward strand.
GGTGGGCAGTTCATCTGGCTGGCCTACAAACTCATGCGCGACTACAGCGACGGCCTGGCCCGGCGCACCTTCCGTTTTTCCATATGGCACCTGTCGCTTCTGTTTGCAGCGCTGATGCTGGACCACTACCT
>RGEP01000224.1 GCA_009918225.1 Betaproteobacteria bacterium
TCTTCGTCGATGGTGCGGGGCAAGAAGCGCTGGATGGTGGTGCCTTCAGGCGTGACCCCGCCGCCAATCATCTCGGCGATCGAGCCGGTGACCACCACCGCCGGCAGGTCGGGGTCGAGCACCGCATGGGCGCGCTTCATCGATCCCTCGGTGCCTTCACGGCCCAGCTGCTCTTCGGCCAGGCCCGTGACCACGATGGGCAGCTCGTGCGGCGGCAAGGCGTCGCTGTAGTGCAGCACGCTGGTCACCGGAAGGTTCTCGCAGCCCACCGGGCCGTCGATCACCACCTGCAGGCCCTTGATCGCGGTGAACACATACACCGCGCCCCAATAGCCGCCCGCGCGATCGTGGTCGAGGATTAGCATCTCAGCGCCCGCCCGGCCGCCCGTAGGGCGCTGAACGCCCCCTCGGGGGGCAGTGAACGAAGTGAACGTGGGGGCTCAAGGCAACATCTCCTCGGCCTTGCGCCGCTTCATGATCTTGATGACCTGGCGGCGTGTTTCCGCCTTGAACTCGGGGCGGTCCTGCGGCACGCCGGCCGCGCCCTCGCCCGCCTCCCAAACGCCCGCGGCATGGGCCGTTCCCACGCCGTCGAAGAAGCCGCGCATGCGGTCAAAACGACCCTTGTTGCCCAAGGCGGCGTTGATCACCTGTGCCAAGGAACCGGCACCCGCCGGGCCCATCAGGGGGCGGGCGGAGATCAGATTCGTGAAGTACAGCGAAGGGATGGCGGCTTCCTTGGCGGCCTGCACGACGGGCGTGGTGCCGATGGCCAGGTCGGGGCGGAATTCGCGGATCGCGGCCACGTCTTGCTCCAGCGAGGCGCGGTACTGCACGTGCACGCCACGCGCCTGCAGCCAGGCCAGGTCGGGGGCGCTCCAGGGGGTCTTGGGGCAGGCCGTGCCCACATAAGGCACCTCGGCACCGCTTTCGATCAGCAAGCGGGCCACCAACAGTTCCGAGCCTTCATAGCCGCTGACGGTGATGCGCCCCTTGATGGGCGTGGCCGCCAGCACGCTGCGGATCATGGGCAGGAAGCGGTTCTTGGCGGCGTCGATTTGCGCCTGGGCCACATTGCAGGCCGAGCCGATGGCCTGCAGCCAGGCCTCGGTGCCCTCCACGCCCACCGGCGCCGAGCCCACCACCGCGCGGCCGGCGGCGTCGAATTCGCGCACGCTGGCGGTATAGAAGGGGTGAATGGCCGCCACCGCGGCGCAATCCAAGGCGGTGTAGAGCTCGCGCCACTCGCGGGTGGGCACCACGGTGCCGACCGCCAGGTTCATGGGCTGCAGCATCATGCCGATGCCCACGGGGTCGGCAGGGAACATTTCGCCGAGCAAGGTGATGGCCGGCAGCTGCGGGCGGGCCTGGCGCGGCGCGGCCACGGGGCCTGCTTGCGCTTCGGTGCGCGCGTAACGCAGCATGGCGCCGGCCAACACGTCCTTGGCCTCAGCGTGGGTGGGCACACCAAAGCCCGGCACGTCGATGCCGATGATGCGCACCCCGTTGATCTCGGCCGGCAGCAACTGCAGCGGCACACCGCTGGCCGTGGGCACGCACATTCGCTGTTGAAAGGCACATAGCCCACGCTGCGGCGTGCGCCGTAGAAATGCGAGGTGAAGGTCAGGCCGTACACACAGCAGGCCGAGCCCGACAAGATGGTGGCGGTGCGCCGCATGCGCAGGCCCACCCGCAGGGAACCAAAGGCCGGGCACATGCTTTGGGGCTGGTCGTGCGGCCCTGCCCCCTCGGGCAGCGGGTAGTCCCGCGCGTACTGCGCCAGCACCTCGGACTTGCCCGAGGCTTGCGCAGCGGCCTTCATCTTCTCGGCGCCCGAGTGGCACCCCAGGCCATCTTGCTCGGTGGCCAGGCGGTTGACGGGCTCTTGGGGGGCGTTCATGGCGGCGTCGGGTTGGTGCAGCGGCAGCGCTTACGCGTTGTCGTACACGACCTCCAGGGTAGGCCGGGCCACTTCTTCGCGGCCCATCATGTCGAAGGTGGTGGCGGGCTCGAGCACCACATTGCGGCCCACGGTGTCGGATGAGAACAGGCCCAACAGCTCGTCTTGCGTTTGGGGCTTGGGCCGCTGGGGCGGCGCCACGGCCACATTGGTGGCCAGTTCCGCAAACAAGGGGCCCCACTGGCCATCGGGCTTGCCGATGATTTCGTAGGCCGCGCTCTTGCGGCGGATGTCTTCGTGCGCGGGAATCGAGGCCAGCACCGGAATACCGGCGTTCTTCGCAAAGGCCTGCGCCTCGCCCGTGCCGTCGTCTTTGTTGATGACCATGCCGGCCACACCCACATTGCCGCCGAGCTTGCGGAAGTACTCCACCGCCGAGCACACGTTGTTGGCCACGTACAGCGACTGCAGGTCGTTGGATCCGACCACGATCACCTTCTGGCACATGTCACGCGCAATGGGCAGGCCGAAGCCGCCGCACACCACGTCGCCCAGGAAGTCGAGCAGCACGTAGTCGAAGCCCCAGTCGTGGAAGCCCAGCTTTTCCAGGGTTTCGAAGCCGTGGATGATGCCCCGCCCACCACAGCCGCGGCCCACTTCAGGGCCGCCGAGTTCCATGGCGAAGACGCCGTCGCGCTTGAAGCACACGTCCCCAATGGAGACGGCCTCACCGGCGAGCTTCTTCTTCGAAGAGGTCTCGATGATGGTGGGCGTGGCCTTGCCCCCAAACAACAGCGACGTGGTGTCGCTCTTGGGGTCGCAGCCGATCAGCAGCACCTTCTTGCCCTGCTGCGCCATCATGTAGCTGAGGTTGGCCAGCGTGAAGCTCTTGCCGATGCCGCCCTTGCCGTAGATGGCGATGATCTGGGTTTCCTTCTTCACCTCGCCGGTGTGCACAGCCGGCGGCTCCAGAGCGGCTTCAGCGCGCAGCTGTTGCCGGTTGAGCATCAATTGAACCGGTGCGGTACCCGGGATGGCGGTGTTGCTGCTCATGCGGAGGCACTCCAGTCAAGGATCATCTTCAAACAGGCCGGCTGGGCACCGCCCTGGCGTATGGCTTGGGTTTCCCACACGGTGGGCTCAGCGCCCCCGGCGGCCACCGCCAAGCGCGCCAACAGACGCCCCAAGACGCCATGGCCCACGATGAGATCAGGCGGGTCGTGCGGCAGGCCGCGCCCACCGCCGGCCACCGAGTGGTAGGCCGTGGCGGCCAAGGCCAACAGCACCGCCTCTTCGCCCAGGGATTCGGGCAGCGGGAACACCCGGGCTGCCGGCACCACCACCCGCGAAGCCGAGCCCCCAAAGAGGCCGCGCGCGCCTTCGTAACAGTTGGCGCCGGGCACGAACACGCGTTCGCCGATCTTGTAGTCGGCCTGGCGGCCGGCTTCCACCACGCGGCCCACGGACTCGTAGCCCGGCACCAGGGGGTAGCCCATGCCCGGGAAAGGGGGCATCTTGCCGGTCCAGAACAAGCGCTCGGTGCCGGTGCTGATGCCGCTCCACTGCATGTCGACCACCAGGTCGGCGGGCCCCGGCGCCTGCAGGGCCA
>RGEP01000225.1 GCA_009918225.1 Betaproteobacteria bacterium
GATCGGGTCAATTGGCTGCGCCATGGGCGCGGGTTACACGCCGTTAGAGCAACCACCTGACCCCATCACACCCGGCCTCGTCCGCCCCAAAGCGCAGGGATTTGGGCAGATGTACACCCCAACACCCCTTCACAGGGGGCGGGTGAGGCACCTTCGTTTTTGAGTGTAACGACGATGTAACCGGCGGGTGGTTTGGTGTTATGCAAGAAATGCATGACGTGATGTGTGGCCGCACAGGCCCGCGAAAACAGGGCGGGGGGCGCCCTTGGTGGCAAGATGGGCGCATGCCCACTGCAGCCGATCTGTGGCGCCTGTTGCGCCGCGCGAGTGCCGACCGCCACCACCCCTGGCGCGTGGTGGCCCTGTGCACCCAGGGGGCCGATGGCCCGCGTGCCCGCAGCGTGATCCTGCGCCAAGTACACGAAGAGGATCGGCGCCTGGTGTTCTACACCGACCGGCGCAGCCACAAGGTGCACGAACTCGCCCAGTGCGACCGCGTGGCCCTGCTGTGCTGGGACCCCCGCCACCAGCAACAGCTGCGGATGACCGGGCAGGCAGCCGTGGATGGCAGCGGCGACGCGGTGGCCGCCCACTGGGCCACCGTGCCCGAACGGGCGCAACTGGACTACGCCAGCCCCCTGCCGCCCGGCTCACCCCTGGTCGATGGATCATCCGAGCAGGGTGGTCCACCGGCGCCGGGCGGGCCGGCGGCTCAAAACCCCACGACCCGGCTGCGGGCCCGCGGGCATTTCGCCGTGCTGCAGGTTCAGGTCTGCGAGATGGACTTCCTGGAACTCGACCGCCAGGGGCACCAGCGGTGCCGGCAGGTGTGGGTGCCGTCGCAGTCTGCTTGGCAGGGTCAGCCTTTGGTGCCCTGAGCGGCCCCACCCTGTGGCCGGCGCTCAGGCCGCGAACAGGGCTTCCAAGCCGCCACCAGGGCAATGGCGGTGCCACTGCCGCCAAACAGCGTGCCATGAACGTTGCGGTTGGGCTCCAGGGGCGCGCTGATGTCCACCTGATCAGGTGTGAGCAAGCGCACCTCCAGCTGCATGAAGTCCGCCACTGGAATGCGGCTGCGGATCAGCGCCTGCAATTCGGAAGCGTTCAAGCCCGGCCCTCTCAAGTGGGGCGGTGGATGGCGCACAGCTTGTGGCCATCGGGGTCGCGCACATAAGCCAGGTGCAGCGTGCCCAAGCCGCCGGTGCGCGGGCCGGGCGGGCCTTCGACAGACACCCCGCCATGCGCCAACGCCACCTCGTGGAACCGCAGCACCTGCTCGGGCGAGTTGCACTTGAAGCCGATGGTGGCGCCGTTGGCCACGGTGGCCGGTTCGCCGTTGATGGGCTGCGTGAGGCAGAAGGTGCTGCCGTCGTGCCGGTAGAACAAGCGCACGTGGCCCGAAGCCGCCACGTTGCGCACGGGCGCGCCGGCGCCCAACACGCCAAGCACCGCGTCGTAAAAGCGCTGCGCGCGGTCCATGTCGTTGGTGCCGATCATCAAGTGGTTGAGCATGGTGGCTCCTGAGGTTGGTGCAAAACGCCGAGGTTAGCCCAGCCTGCAAAGGCGTTGCGCACGGGCGCGCCATCGGGTCCCCAGGGGCTGCATACTGAGGCCTCTTCTTCAACGACTCCCACGCCTGCGCCGTGCTCCTGCCCATCGACAACGCCAGCGACATCGCCCACGCCATTCAACTGGCCTTGGCGCCCGTGTTCCTGCTCACCGGTATCGCCGCCTTGCTGGGCGTGATGACCAATCGATTGGCCCGCGTCATCGACCGTGGGCGCTACTTTGAGCAAAGCTGGGAGGCCTTGGACGAGGAGGGCCGCGTGGCGGGTCGGGTGGAGCTGAAGTTCTTGGAAAAGCGCCGCAAGCTTGTCAGCCGTGCGATTGCCGCGGGCACGCTGGCCGCGCTGATGGTGTGCCTGGTGGTGGCCACCCTCTTCTTGGAGGCCCTGCTGGAAGTGCGCCTGCGCGGCGCAGCGGGCATGTTTTTCTTCTTGTCGATGGTGTCGCTGATCGTGGCCCTGGGGACCTTCTTGCAAGAAATCTACTTGGCCACCCAGTCGGTGCGCCTGCCGCGTTTTTGACATCCGGGTCTGAGCACGCCGCCATGAGCACCGCCATTCGACTGATCAGCTTGAACACCGGAAAGGCCCGCCGCATCACGGTGGCCGACGGCCGCAGCCTGGTCACCGCGCACGGCAAGCAGGCCACCGCCGAGCGCGTGTCGGTGGGCCCGCTGGGCCTGGCCACCGACGAACAAGCCGACCCCACGGTACACGGCGGGCGGGGCAAAGCGGTGTACGCCTACCCGCATGAACACTATGCGTTCTGGAAGACCGTGCGCTCACAAGCGCGGCTGCAGCTGTGGGACGAACAGCCCGAGCCCGGCCTCCTGGGCGAGAACCTCACGATCACGGGTTTGATGGAGACCCATGCCTGGATCGGTGACCGCCTGCGCTTTGCGCACTGCACCCTGGCCATCAGCGAGCCGCGCATGCCCTGCGGCAAGTTCGACGCGGTCATGGGCTTCAAGCAAGCCAGCAAGATGATGGTGCAAAGCGGCTTTTGCGGCTTCTACTTGTCGGTGACCATCGAGGGCACGCTGCAAGCCGGGGACGAGGCCGAGCTGGTGCCCGGGCCCCGTGAGCTCACGATTGCCGACGCCTTTCGCAGCAAGGCCGGTCGGCAGCACCTGCGCTGAGGTCCGCTCAGGCTGGCAAGGTCGGGTAATCGGTGTAGCCCGCGGCGCCACCGCCGTACAGGGTTTCGCGCTGCAGCTCGTTCAGGGGCGAGCCTTCACGCAGGCGGCGGCCCAGGTCGGGGTTGCTGATGAAGGGGCGGCCGATGGCCACCAGATCCGCTTGCCCGCGCCCCAGCATGTCGTTGGCCATGGACAGGTTGTAGCCGTTGTTGACCATCCACGCGCCCTTGAAGTGCTGGCGCAGGGCCTGGTAGTCAAAGGGCGGCACGCCCTTGTCGCTGAGGTCGCGCGCACCGCCCGTTTGCCCTTCGATCACGTGCACATAGGCCAAGCCCAGCGGCGCCAGGTGCCGCATGATGTGTTCGAACAGCGCGGCCACCTGGGTGTCTTGGGTGGCGCCGTTGCTGGGCGTGATGGGCGACAGGCGCACACCGGTGCGGCCACCACCGATTTCGCGTGTCACCGCCTGCATCACCTCCAGCAACAAGCGGGCGCGGTTCTCAATGGAGCCGCCGTAGGCGTCGGTGCGGTCGTTGATGGTGTCGCGCAGGAACTGGTCGAGCAAATAGCCGTTGGCGCTGTGCACCTCCACACCATCGAAGCCCGCGCGGATGGCGTTGGCCGCCGCGCGCCGGTAGTCTTCCACGATGCGCGGCATCTCGTCGGTGCGCAGCGCACGCGGCTCTGAGCAGTCGACGAAGCCCTCAGCGTTGTAGGTCTTGCTGCCCGAGGCACGATTGGTGGACGACACCGGTTGTTGGCCGCCAGGCTGCAGCGAGGT
>RGEP01000226.1 GCA_009918225.1 Betaproteobacteria bacterium
CAGGCTTTGCAGGCTGGCGAACAAGCACCCCTGACGGTGGAGCTGCATCCCCAGGACCTGGCGCTCTTGCAGCAGGCCTGGGAAGACCACAGCGCCGGTTTGCCGGCAGACGCCGCCATGCGCCAACGCGTGAAGTGGTTGGAAGACCCCCAGCTGCCGCGCGGATCGGTTCGTGCACGCAGCGATGCCTCGACCGTTGAGGACCTGATTCAACACCGACTGGCGTCGATCATGCAAGACCTTCGAATCCAGTCGCTGCAGTGGCAACAGGACGAATCGGCCTTGCAACAGGCGGCCGATGCAGGTGAGCCCGATGCTTGACTTTGCCGACGAAGTGACGCGCACCTTGGACCGGGTTCGGGCCTTGGAGCCCCAGAGAACGGGCCGACTGATTCGGCTGGTGGGCATGACCCTCCACGCAAAGGGGCTGATGGCGCCGGTGGGCGCCTTGTGCGAAGTGGTGGGCGCCTTCGGCGACCGCGTGGAAGCCGAAGTGGTGGGCTTCAACGATCAAACCTTGTACCTGATGCCCTACGCCGAGCCCCATGGAGTAGGGCCGGGCGCCACCGTTCGCTTGCTGGAGTATCGGGCTGAGGCCAAGGTTGGACCGGCCCTGTTGGGTCGTGTGGTGGATGGGCGGGGCCAAGCCCTGGACGGCTTGCCCAATCCAGTCTGTTCGGAATCGGTTCCCTTGCTGGGAGATGCCCTCAACCCCATGGACCGTGGGCCCATACACGAGCCCTTGGATGTTGGCGTGAAGGCCATCAACGGTCTCTTGACCATCGGCCGAGGGCAACGCCTGGGTTTGATCGCGGGCTCCGGCGTGGGCAAGAGCGTGCTGCTGGGCATGCTCACGCGCTTTACGCAGGCTGACGTGGTGGTGATCGGTCTGGTGGGTGAGCGGGGCCGCGAGGTGCAGTCCTTCATCACCGAGACCCTGGGCGAAGAAGGTCTGCGCCGCTCGGTGGTGGTGGCCGCACCGGCCAATGTGTCGCCCGTCATGCGCCTAAAGGCCACGCACCTCACCCATGCGATTGCCGAATACTTTCGCGCGCGCGGACAGAGTGTGCTCATGCTGATGGACAGCCTGACCCGCGTGGCGCATGCGCAGCGCGAGATTGGCTTGGCCGTGGGCGAGCCGCCGACGTCCAAAGGCTATCCGCCCTCGGTGTTTTCCTTGCTTCCGAATCTGATTGAGCGTGGCGGGGTGGGGCGCGGAGGGTATGGCTCGATCACCGCCCTGTACACCGTTTTGGCTGAAGGCGACGACGCCCAGGACCCGGTGGTCGACATTGCGCGGGCCTCCTTGGACGGACAGGTGATGCTGTCACGCCGCCTGGCCGATGCGGCCCATTACCCGGCCATCGACCTCAACGGCTCGATTTCACGGGTGATGCAGCACCTCTTGAGCCCTGAAGACTGGCGGGTAGCCAATCGCATGCGGCGGCTGTGGAGCCTGTACCAGGGCAATGCCGAGCTCATCCAGGTGGGCGCGTACCAGGCCGGCACCAACCCCGAGCTGGACGAGGCCATTCGCCTGCACGAGCGGCTCAAGGCCTTTCTTCAACAAGACATGCACCAGCGCGTGGACCTTGCGCAAGCCCGCGCTGAGCTCCTGGCCCTGATCACCCACGCCACATGAGCAGGCCGAACTGTGGACCTTCCTGGAAACCAGGGCCACCGAAGTGCGTGATGCTTGCGCGCGGCAGTGGCGCAGCGCTTCAGACGACACACAGCGGCTGCAGCAGCACCTGCAGCGGCTTCAGGCGCTTTATCTGGAATACGGCCAGCAGCAAAAAGCCACGCAGTCGGGTCAGCACCAGGTGCACCAAACCACGGCCCTGCGACATACCTTGTCACAGCTGCTGTCTCTGCAAGAGCGTGTCGGTCGAGAGTTGGAGGCCGCACAGGCCCATGAGACGCAGTGTCGCCAGCGCTTGGACCGGGCAGAAGCTGAGGTGCTTAAGGCACGCACGGTGGCCGAGGGTGCTCGATCTGAGGCACGCCAGGCTGAGCAACGCACCCAGCAGCGGCAGATGGATGCGGCCAGCGTGCAGCGCCACTGGCTGGCACGCTTGGGGCAGAACGAGGCCTGAGTTAGCTGGCCAGGCGTGCTGGGGCTGTCGGCGCCGGAACCAGAGCGGGTACCTGCTGCCAGGCATTGCGGATTTCGGTCATCATGGACGACACCTCGTCCAGAGCCTGCAGGTCGTTGTAGGCATTGATGTCAATGATGCGCCGCACCACATAGGTGTAGAGGTCAGCCAGGTTGCGCGCCAGGTCTCCACCGCGTTCTTGGTCCAGAGCGTTCTGAAGGCCCAACACAATACGTGAGGCACGCTGCAGGGCGCGGCTCTTGAGCTCAATCGAGCCATGCTGGATGTGGCCGCGGGCCAAGCTGAGGCTTTCGATCAGGCCATCAAACAGCATCATGATCAGCTCAACATTGTTGGCTGTGGCCACGCCGGCCACCACCTTGACACTGCCGTAGCTGTTGAGTGCGCGATGGGCATTCATCTGATCATCCTTCCAAGTGTGCGGTGAACTGCTTGCTTGGACAGAAGATCGGATCATCATCCCAGAACTTGAGGTGGTCCGCTTCCGGGTGTTGGCCCTGGGGCGGCGCTTCCACTGCCACTCCCGGTGCTGGCCCCGAACATCCCGGCCGGGGCCGCAGGGGCCGGTACTGGTGCCGCAGCAGTAACAGGGGAAGGGGATGTCGGCAGAGCCAAACTGCTGGCGGCGTCGGTGGCGGCCATCGGCCCGGCGGCATCTCCCGTGGCTTCCGGGGTGATGGACCCGCCGTTGCCCAGGAGCAGATCGGAAAAGGGTTGGGAAAGCGTTAGGCCTGTCTGTGCATACAAGACCTGGGCTGTTTCGTCGAGCGTCATTCGGGCACGCTCGGTTTCGTAGATGTCGGCCTTGGTGGAGTCCATGCCTGCCCGGTACAGGGCATTCGCATGGTTCAGTGGGATCCAGGATTGAACCGTGCCGCGGGCCGAGGCCAGGGTTTTGACCGCCGTGGGCTGAACCGGCGAGCCACGCCGGGCATCGGATTGGCCGGACCTGAACAGGCTTTCGATGTGTTGGGACAGTACACCTTCATAGGTGATGCGCAAAGCGTCGAGATCCACGTCGGCCAGGGGCGTCACGCCCTTCTTTCCCGCCATAGCATCCCAGAGGCGCTTGCCGGTCAGGCCGCGCCAGGTGTTGTCGTCGCCAGAACCGGCAGCGATCCCACCCGCTGCAACCCCAGAACCCGTACGGCGCTCGAGCTCGTTGACGCGGTCATTCAGGTACACCACGACCACCAACAGCGCCAACAGCGCCGCCCCGACAATGGTGAGGAAAATAACCATCAAGTGCTGCTTGCCCCAGGCTTAGGCTTCTCGCCGTCGGAATCATCACCATCGCCGTCCA
>RGEP01000227.1 GCA_009918225.1 Betaproteobacteria bacterium
CGGCAAATCCACCTGGCTGGTGTCACCGGTGATCACCGCCTTCGAACCGAAGCCGATGCGCGTGAGGAACATCTTCATCTGCTCAGGCGTGGTGTTCTGCGCCTCGTCCAGGATGACGAAGGAATGGTTGAGCGTGCGCCCGCGCATGAAGGCCAGGGGCGCAATCTCCAACAGGCCTTTTTCGAAGGCCCGGGTCACGCGGTCAATGCCCATCAACTCATACAAGGCGTCGTACAGCGGCCGCAGATAGGGGTCGACCTTCTGAGACAGATCGCCCGGCAAAAATCCCAGCCGCTCGCCGGCTTCCACCGCCGGCCGGGTCAGCAGCACGCGCTGCACCTGGTGGCGCTCCAAGGCATCGACGGCGCAGGCCACGGCCAAGAATGTCTTGCCGGTGCCGGCAGGGCCTACGCCGAAGGTGAGGTCGTGCGACAAGATCTGGCGCATGTACTGCACCTGCGTGGCGGTACGGCCCTGCAGGTCGGCCCGCCGCGTGTGCAGCACGGGCTGTGCGCCGGCCCCGCTCCCAGCCATCGCTGCACCGGCCAGGGGGTTCTCGCCTTGACCAAGCCCTGCGGGGGCCGCAGAGGCAGGCCTGAGCAACCAAGCCAGGCGCTCGGGCGCGATGTCGCCGCTTCTGGACAGGGCACTGATCTCATCCAACAAGGCCGCTGCGCGCTGAACCGCGGGGTGCTCGCCTTCGATGCGGACCTGTTCGGCGCGGCGCGACAACTTGACACCGCAGGCCCTTTCCAGCGCGCGCAGGTTTTCATCCAGGGGCCCGCAGATGCGCAACACCGTGGACATGTCGTGGTTGGGAAGGGTGTGTTGAAGGATCAAGGTCAGGCAAGCCGGTGGCGTAGCGGAATTGTCGCCCCTGCAGCCGCGCGCTGCATTGGCCCGCTCAAGCACAGGGCAAGGGGGGCCGCGAACGGCCACAGACCCGGTATGAATTCACGTTTGGGCGCCCTTCGAAAATCGTTTCCTGATGCACAACGACAGCGTCTTGGAGAAGATGGTTTGCCGACACAACGAAAGGCAAGATGATGTCGATTTTGCTGCTCGAAGACTTGGCTGAATTCCGCGCATGGCTAAGCGACCTGTTGGCGCGACTGTTCCCCCAGGCTCAGCTGATCGTCTGCACCCGCAGGGAAGAGGCTGTGGCCTGTTTGGGCCAATCTCAGATTGACTTGGCCGTGGTGGACCTGGGCCTGCACGATGGCTGTGGCGTGGCCATACTGGAACTGCTGCAGCGGCAGCAAACCGGCCAGCAAACCGTGGTGGTGGCCATCCACGACGACGACCAGTACCTGTTCCCGGCGCTCGAAGCGGGCGCCTTCGGATACATCCTCAAGGGCCAGACCCGCGAAGAAATCGAGGAGCAGCTGCAGCGCATCCGCAGCGGCGAGCCCCCCTTGTCGCCGTCGATCGCGCGGCGGGTGATCAGCCACTTCAAGCGGGCCACCAAGCCCAATGCGCAGCCCTTGCCCAGGGTGAAGCTGACCGATCGGGAAGGCGATGTGCTGTTGCGGGTGGCCAAGGGCTTCACCTTGCCAGAGATCGCGCGGCAACTGGGTTTGTCGCGCTACACCATCGCCGACTACGTCAAACAGATCTACCGCAAGCTCAGCATTTCGTCGCGGGCCGAGGCCGCACTGGAAGCGCAGCGCCTGGGCCTGTTCCGGTCCTGAACTGGGACGGGCCAGCCGGCGCCAGTGCTGGAAGCGCCCGGCGGCCCGCGCTTCCCCGCTACCATGTGCGCATGATCGGACGAGTCGCGGGTTTGCTGCTGGAGAAGGCCCCACCGCGCATCCTGGTGGATGTGCAGGGCCTGGGCTATGAGCTGGAGGTGCCCATGAGCACCTTCTACCAACTGGGTGCCTTGGGCGCTCCCGTGGTTCTGCTCACCCATTTCGTGGTGCGCGAAGACGCGCAACTGCTGTTCGGCTTTCTCACCGAGGGGGAGCGCCGCACCTTTCGCGAGTTGGTCAAGGTCAGCGGCGTGGGCCCACGCACCGCGCTGGCCGTGCTGTCGGGCCTGAGCACCGATGAGTTGGCGCAAGCGGTGGTGCAGCAAAGCACCGCCCGCCTCGTGAAGGTGCCCGGCATCGGCAAGAAGACCGCCGAGCGGCTGCTCTTGGAGCTCAAGGGCAAGCTGGAGCCAGTGGGCCAGCCGCTGCCAGCCCTGGCCAACGACAGCCACGCCGATGTGCTGCAGGCCTTGTTGGCCCTGGGCTACAGCGAGAAAGAAGCCGCCGCTGCCCTGAAGACCATGCCGGCTGAACTCGGCGTGAGCGAGGGCATCAAGCACGCGCTCAAGGCCCTGTCATGACCATTCAAACCGACGACTTCGCACCGAGCCCGGCCAGCCCCAACAGCGCACGGGTGGTGAGCGCAGCCAGCGGCAGCGCCCGCGAAGAAGCGCTGGAACGGGCGCTGCGGCCCAAGGAGTTGACCGAGTATGTGGGCCAGTCCAAAGCCCGTGAGCAGCTGGAGATCTTCATCGGCGCGGCGCGCCAACGCGCCGAAGCCCTGGACCATGTGCTGCTTTTTGGCCCCCCGGGCCTGGGCAAGACCACCCTGTCCCACATCATCGCCGCAGAGCTGGGCGTCAACCTGCGCCAAACCTCGGGGCCGGTGCTGGAAAAGCCCAAAGACCTGGCGGCCATTCTCACCAACCTCGAGAAGAACGATGTGTTGTTCATCGATGAGATCCACCGCTTGTCACCGGTGGTCGAGGAAATCCTCTACCCGGCGCTGGAGGACTACCAAATCGACATCATGATCGGCGAGGGGCCGGCCGCGCGCAGCATCAAGCTCGATCTTCAGCCCTTCACCCTCGTAGGCGCCACCACGCGCGCGGGCATGCTGACCAACCCGCTGCGTGACCGCTTCGGCATCGTGGCCCGCTTGGAGTTCTACACCCCGCAAGAACTGGCGCGCATCGTGCACCGCTCGGCCGGCCTGCTGAACGTGCCGATTGAAGACGAAGGTGCGCTGGAGATTGCGCGGCGATCGCGCGGCACGCCGCGCATCGCCAACCGGCTGCTGCGCCGAGTGCGGGACTATGCCGATGTGAAGGCACAGGGCCGCATCACACGAAGCGTGGCCGATGCGGCGCTGGGCATGCTGGATGTGGACCCACAAGGCTTTGATGTGATGGACCGCAAGCTCTTGGAGGCGGTGGTGCACCGCTTCGATGGTGGGCCAGTGGGTTTGGACAATGTGGCCGCGGCCATTGGCGAAGAGCCCGGCACCATCGAAGACGTGATCGAGCCCTATCTGATTCAACAAGGCTTTTTACAGCGCACCCCGCGCGGTCGTGTGGCCACGCAGGCGGCTTGGCGCCACCTGGGCTTGACACCGCCGGCGGCAAGAGGCGACCTGTTCG
>RGEP01000228.1 GCA_009918225.1 Betaproteobacteria bacterium
ACCGCGGCCGACGAAAACGGCATGATGATTTCCTTCATCCAGTCCAACTACAAGGGTTTTGGATCCGGTGTGGTCGTGCCCAACACCGGCATTGCGCTGCAAAACCGCGGCGCCGGCTTCTCCCTCCAGGCAGGCCACCCCAACCAAGTGGCCCCAGGCAAGCGCCCCTTTCACACCATCATCCCGGGCTTTCTCACCCGTGGCGGCCAACCCCTGATGAGCTTTGGACTGATGGGCGGATCGATGCAGGCGCAAGGGCATATGCAGGTCACGAGTCGTTTGGCCGACTTCGGTCAAAACCCGCAAGCAGCGAGCGATGCCCCTCGATGGCGCGTCATGGATGACAACGTGGGCGTGGCCGTTGAGCACAACTGTCCGCCTGATACGGTCGAAGGCCTGAAACAACGCGGACACCCCGTCAAGGTGGCGCCACGCATGGACCTCGAATTCGGCAGCGCCCAAATGGCCCATGTGATGGAGCACGGCTACCTGGCCGCCTCTGACCATCGCAAGGATGGCTATCCGATGGGCTACTGAGATGGGTTGCTAACCCGCGGCTAGTCGCCTCTTGCACCTGTCTCCCATGACCGAACTCTCTCGTTTGCGTTGGCTCGATCTGTTGAACGGGCACGATGACTCGCCCGCTCTGATCGACGGTCCTGTTCGGACCACCCGCGCGCAGCTGAAACGTTCCGCGCAGCAAGCCGCTGGGCATCTGCGGCAGCAGGGTCTGCGCCGCGGTGACACACTGGCCCTGTGGCTGCCTAACGGCGCCGCCTGGTTGCAGTGGCTGTTTGCCTCCGCTGAGCTGGGTGTGCTGGTCGTCCCCATCAGCACGCGCTACAAATCCGCCGAGGTAGAACATGTACTGAAGGTCTCGCGCGCACGCCTGCTCGTCGTGCCCCGATCGTTTCTGGATCAGGACTACGCCGCACTGGCCCAGGAGCTGCAACGCAGCATCGAAACGCTGGAGCAGGTGCTGATCATCGACGATCCTGTGCGCGTGGTGCCCTACCCCGACAGCGGCGAGTTGGAGGATCTGCTGTGCTGTTTCAGCACGTCGGGCACCACCGGATTTCCCAAACTCGCGGCCCATGGTCACCACAGCATTGCTCGCCATGCCTGGCATGTGGCGCAAGCGTTTGGCATTCGCCCGGGTGACGCGATGCTGTGTGCCCTGCCACTGTATGGAGTGTTTGGCTTCATGACGGTGCTGAGCACCCTGGCTGGCGGGGGCGCCTGTGTGATGCAACCCGTGTTCGATGCCGCTCAGGCAGCCCAACTGGTCGCGCAGCACCGTATTACCCACGCCATTGGTTCGGACTCCATGTTCATGCCGATGCTGGAACAGCCGGGCATCGACTGGAGCTCACTGCGTCACATCATCCTGGCGGATTTTGTGGGTCTGGCGGGCGTGGTGACGCAACGCGGCCACGAACTGGGCATTGCATGTTCTGGCACGTATGGATCTTCCGAGCTCTATGCCCTGATGTCCTTGCACCCCTGGAACGCCCCGGTATCACAACGTTCGCTGGCAGGCGGTGTCCCGATCGATCCGGACATTCGCGTGCGCGTGATGGACCCGGAAGACGGACACGAACTGCCCGAGGGCGAGGCCGGCGAACTGCAGGTGCGCGGCCCCAACCAACTGGCGTGCTATCTCAACAATGTCGACGCCACCGCCAAGGCTTTCACCGCTGATGGCTGGTTCCGCACCGGCGACCTGGCAACCCGGCACGGCACCAGCTTCACCTACCTGGCCCGCATGGGTGACAGCCTGCGTCTGCGCGGCTATCTGGTCAACCCAAGCGAGATCGAAAACGAATTGATGCGCCACCCGGCCGTGGGCGGCGCCCAGGTGGTCGGCCTCAAGATACCTGGCCAGGGCGACGTGGCCGTGGCCTATGTGACCTTAGACGGCCCCGATCCTGGCGAAGCCGAGTTGCAGACGCATTGCAAAGCACGGTTGGCGAATTACAAGATTCCCCACCGCGTGGTGGTGGTGGACGATTTCCCCACGCGTGCTGCGCGACTGGGCCCGCGAGTTGTTAGGAGTTTCCTCATGAGCAGCGTTCTGCCTCCAGTTCAACACTACCCTTTCTGGTGCGAGGAAAAGCTGCGCAACGCCGACACCGATCAACAAGGGCACATCAACAACGCCGTCATCGCCTCGTTTTTTGAGGCGGGGCGCATGGAGGTGTTCGCCCAACCAGCGTTGGATCCGTTCCGGGCCATCAGCCTGTTCGTGATTGTTCGCGTGGTGATCGACTACAAGCGAGAGTTGTTCTACCCGGGGGTGGTCCGTGTGGGTTCACGGGTCCCCGAGATTGGTCGCACTTCGTTCAAATTCGAGCAGACTTTGCGCTCGGGCGAGCACGAGGTGGCGCGTGCCGAAGCCACCTGTGTATTGCTGGACCTGGCCACACGCAAACCCACACCGGTGCCGGACAGTGTGCGTGCTGCTTTGTTGAATCCAGCCCTTTGATGCTCCGCCAGGGTCAATCGCTGCGGGTTGGTGTCGACGCAGGGATAAATCACGGCTGAATTGCGTCACTTTCAAACCGGGTCACCCACAAGAACAGGTGACGTGGGTCTGAACACCGCGACGGCCGCGTCCTAGCTCAGTACAACTCCATGAGTCGCGCGTTGTCAGCCAGTTCTGATGGCAGGGCCTCGTGCACCATACGACCGGCTTTCATCACCACCACACGGTCAGACACCTTGAGTGCCTCACGCACGTTTTGCTCCACCAGCAAAATGCTCATGCCCTCGGACTGTTGCAACTCACGGATCGGATGCATCAGGTCCTGAAACAGCTTGGGCGCCAATCCAATGGAGGGCTCATCCATGATCAGGCAGCGGGGCTTACCCAGCAAGGCGCGAC
Organism: Betaproteobacteria bacterium; assembly: GCA_009918225.1. Classification (GTDB taxonomy): domain Bacteria; phylum Pseudomonadota; class Gammaproteobacteria; order Burkholderiales; family Burkholderiaceae_C; genus RFTU01. The sequence continues at coordinate 2,885 of RGEP01000228.1, forward strand.
CGATCGACACCATTTGCTGCTGCCCCCCCGAGAGCAGGCCCGAGCGCTTGGTGTAAAACTGTTTCACCGGCGGCAAGACCGACAAGACCCAGTCGATGCGCGCGCTGCGCTCACCGGGAGAGATTTTCGCTGACCCCAGCCCCAGGCTCCAGATGTCTTGCACCGAGAGACTCGGGAAAATGCCCCGCCCCTCCGGCATCATGGCAATGCCCAGATCGGCCAACGCGCGTGGTGTGTGCTGCCCCAGCACTTGACCATCCACCTGCAACTGGCCTGCCATGGGCTTGATCAATCCGAAAAGCGTGCGCATCAAGGTGGACTTGCCCGCGCCGTTGTGCCCGATGAGGCACAAGACCTCTCGCGACCGCAAGGTCAGCGACACATCGAACAACACCTGCTTGCCGCCATAGCCTACCTGCAAGGACGTGGCCTGGATTACCGGCGTGTCGTTCACTGGGTTCATTCAACTCGCTCCCCGAAATAGATAGCGGCCAGTGCCGGGTCCG
>RGEP01000229.1 GCA_009918225.1 Betaproteobacteria bacterium
CGCAGGTTCTGGGTATTGGGGCTGCTGATGTTGACGGTGATGTAGTCCGCGTGCGGGTAGACGCCCTCCAAGCCGATGAGGTAGTCGTCTACAGCCCGCTCGATCGGCGTGGAGGCGTTCTTGCCGATGTTCAGCCCCACAATGCCGCCCGCTTGCCGGAAGCGATGGGCCCGCTGCACATGGGCGATGAAACTCTGCAGTCCGTCGTTGTTGAAGCCCAAGCGGTTGATCAGCGCTTGCCGCTCGGGGATTCGAAACATGCGAGGCTTGGGGTTGCCGGGCTGTGCCACGGGTGTGACCGTTCCCACCTCGATGAAGCCAAAGCCCATCGCCCCCAGGCCATCGATGCAGCGGCCGTTCTTGTCCAAGCCCGCTGCCAGGCCCACCCGATTGGGAAACCGCAGACCCGCCACGGTGACGGGGTCGTTGACCCGCACCTGGGCCCAGCTGCACTGCAGCGGCGTGTGCTGCAAGCGCGCAATGGCCGACAGGGTCAGGTCATGGGCGGCCTCGGGGTCCAGGCCGAACAGGAAGGGGCGGGTGAGGGCGTAGGGGACGATGGCCATAATGGCGGATTGTCGCCCCGTTGCCGCCCAGCCCATGACCCAAGACGAACTCAAGGCCCTTGTGGGGCAAGCCGCCCTGCAATACGTGACACCCGGTGACATTGTGGGTGTGGGCACCGGCTCCACCGTGGACAAGTTCATCGATGCCCTGGCCTCGATGCCGCAAGCCGTGGCCGGCGCGGTGTCCAGTTCGGTGCGCAGCACCCAACGCCTGCTGGCCTGCGGCATTCCGGTGATCGAAGCCACCGAGGTGCAGCATCTGTCCGTCTACATCGACGGCGCCGATGAGATCGACCACCGAGGCCACATGATCAAGGGTGGTGGGGCTGCGCTCACGCGGGAAAAGATCGTCGCCGATCTAGCGGATCGTTTCGTGTGCATCGCCGACGAAAGCAAGTGGGTGCAGACGCTCGGTCAGTTCCCGCTGCCGGTGGAGGTCATCCAGATGGCCGTTCCCCAGGTGATGCGACGGTTTGCAGCGCTCGGTGGCCAGGCCCAAGTGCGTGCGGGGGTGCTCACCGACAACGGACACCCCATCGTGGATGTGCGGGGATTGGCGATCACCGATCCGTTAGCGCTGGAGATGGAAGTCAACCAATGGCCTGGGGTGGTGACGGTGGGCATCTTTGCGCGCCACCGTGCCTCGGTGTGCCTGCTCGGCACGGCGCAGGGCGTGCGCACGCATACGTTCTGAGTTCGGCCAGCCCAGCGGCGGCTTAGCGGTGCCCGGAGGTGGGCGACCAGGCGGCTGAACCGCCAGAGTCCATCCGCGCCTGCTTGACGCGAAAGCGGCGTGGGTCCAATGCTTCCAACAAGGCTGTGGGCAGGGGAGGGGGCTGGCCCGTGATCCAGGAGGCGATGACTTCACCCACCAGCGGTGCCCAGCTGATGCCACGGGAACCCAGGGCAGTGGCGACATACAGGCCGGGCTCGTGCGCCTGGTCGCGCACACGGGTGCTGCCCCCCAGCGGCGGGGAGGCGTCCAGGGCGGCTACGGGGCCCACAATGGGCAAACGGTCTGCGGTGTGAAAACGCCAGCCCACCCGGCCCTCGAGCATGGGGGATGTGGGATGGACCTGAGGCGACCATCCCAGCAGCGCATGCAGGCGCTGGAGGTTCTGTTCATGGTCGGCCGCTCTGACGTGCGCCTCGTCGTCGTTGCGCGTGGACGTGGCACCGCACAAGAGGTCGCCGCCCGGCAGGGTGAGGGCATAGCCGCCGCCCGTGACAGGAGCACGGGGGCCGGCGTGAGGCAGGGCTTCGAGTTTCACCCGCGTGACCTGTCCCCTTTGGCGATGCGCAGACCAATCACGGGTGGCAGCGGGGGGCAACAACGCGCATACATCTGCAGCAGTGCACAGAACAATCCTTTGAGTGGCGACCAAGACCCGTCCGTCTACGCCCATCACCACCCAGTCTTGGCCGAGCCGCTGCAGGCGGGCGACGGGGGTGCTGCCTTGAAACCGAACCCCCGGCTGGGATAGCGCTTCGCGAATCCAGGCGCCGGGGTCGATCCAGCCGCCGCCGGGGTAGAGCCATGCAGGGTACTGCAGCACCTGCGGCAGGCCCAGCAGCCCACCCCACTGCTGTGGGGTGAGCACTTGTACAAACTCAGTGGGAAGCCCAAGCGCATGCACAAGGGCTTGCATGCGGGCGGTCTGTCCATCGGGTTCAGCGCGGATGAGCCCCTGCACCTGCCCGGGTATTCGGCTCGATTCAACCAGGGGTGCGTAGTGCTGTCGGGCCATCCAGGCCGCTGCACGCAGCAGGCGCGCATGCGCGCCGTCTTCTGGATGCAACACACCGTGAAAAAGCCCCCTGTGCCGGCTCTGCCGCCTGGTCCAGAACCAGGCACGCTACTCCGGCTGCGCTGAGCGCCTGCGCACAGGCAGCCCCGGCCAGGCCCGCGCCGATGATGACCGCCGGCTGTTCGTTCCAGCCGTTCATGATGCGTGCTGCGTCCCGCACCCTTGGGGGCGAGCGCACCAACTGGGCCTGAAGGCCACGGCGCTTGTCGGCAAGCCCAGCGCGGCGTTCCACCGCAAAGCCCGCTTGCACCAAGCCCTCGCGCACCACACGCGCGGTGCTCCAGGTGGCGGCCGTGCATCCGGGCGCGACCCGCCGCGCCAGCGCCTTGAAGACCGGCGGGCTCCACATATCGGGATTGAGCCGAGGGCTGAAACCATCGAGGTACACCGCATCGGCCTGCAGCGGCCAGTCGCGCAGGGCTGCGCCGACGTCGCCCTGCAGCACCTGCAGCACCACCCGGTCATGTGCGAACCGCACCTGAATGCCATCGGGCGATGCGGCGGGCCATTGGGCCAACAGCGCTTGGGCCTTGTCTTGCAGGGGGGTGCCGTCGCAAATGGCCAAGGCCCGCCGTGCGTCCGCGAGCAGCACCGGATGACGTTCGATGGAGATGAACCACAACTGCCCGGTGGCTTGTGGGTCATCAGCCCATGCCTGCCAGGTGGCCAAAAAATTCAGGCCCAAGCCGAAACCGGTTTCCAGAATCACAAAGCGCTTGCGCCCCCGCCAGCGCTGGGGCAGGCCATTGCCTTGCAGAAACACCGCGTGCGCCTGCTGCACAGCGCGGCTCCGCGGGTGGTATGGGGCTGCGTACACCGACGAGCTTGGGGTGCCATCGGGGTCGAAGACGATGCTCGCAGGTGACAGGGGCAGACGCTTCATGGGCAGTTGATCGTCTCAGGCGCCTTTGAACACCGCAAGGGGCCAGGCCGTGCCACAAACGACAAGGGGCACCGAAGTGCCCC
>RGEP01000230.1 GCA_009918225.1 Betaproteobacteria bacterium
GACCAGGTCAACGGCATCATCGCAGCCGGCCGAGCCGACCTGTGCGCCGTGGCCCGGCCCCACCTGGCACACCCGGCCTGGACCCTGCAAGAGGCCGCCCGCTGGGGCTATGAGGCCATGCCCTGGCCGCAACCCTATTTGGCCGGCAAGCAACAGATGGAGCGCTTGTTCGAGCGTGAGCGCGCCCAGGCCGCCGACACGCCTTCCACGAGGGAGATGGGCACATGAGCCGCCTGGCCCGCGTGGAGCTGGGGCTGGAAGCCCGTGCCCACCGCGAAGACCATCTGGACACCCGGATGTGGCTGCGGCTGTTGGCCTGCAGCACCGATATCGAGCAGGCCATCCGCCAGCGGCTGCGCCAGCAGTTTGGAACCACCCTGTCGCGCTTTGACTACCTCGCCCAGCTGGAGCGCCACCCCAAGGGCCTGCGCATGAGCGAGCTCTCGGCCTGCCTGATGGTCACCGGCGGCAACGTCACGGGCCTGACCGACCAGTTGGTGCAGGAGGGCTGGGTGCAGCGCACCGAAGACAGCCGCGACCGCCGCGTGTGGCGCGTGCGCCTGACAGCCGAGGGCCGTCGGCGTTTCGAACAGATGGCCGCTGCACACGAGGGCTGGCTGCGGCAGCTGTTCAAGCCCATGCAGAACGCCGAGAAGAAGGCCCTGTATGACCAGCTGGGCCAGCTGCGGCAGCACCTGCTGGCCACCAGCGATTCACCCACCACGCCGGCGGCCCCCGCGGCTGCGGCCTGGCCCATCAAGCGCAACCCCAACCCAGGAGGCCGCCCGTGAGCACTGCGCACGACCTAGACCCCGCTCTGGCCCGCGGCAACCGCCGCCCCATGGCGCCGTACACGGCCCAGCATGTGCTGTGGGCCTGCCAGGATGGCGTGGCCACCATCACGCTCAACCGACCCGAGCGCAAGAATCCCCTGACCTTCGACAGCTACGCCGAGCTGCGCGACCTCTTCCATGCGCTGCGCTTGGCCAGTGATGTGCACGTGGTGGTGCTGCAGGGCGCCGGCGGCAACTTCAGCTCCGGTGGCGATGTGCACGAAATCATCGGCCCCTTGGTGAAGTTGCCGGCCCCGGAGTTGTTGATGTTCACCCGCATGACGGGCGATGTGGTCAAGGCCATGCGCACCTGCCCACAGCCCATCGTGGCGGCCATCGACGGCGTGTGTGCCGGCGCTGGCGCCATCCTGGCCATGGCATCGGACCTGCGCTTGGGCACGGCGCGCAGCAAAACGGCCTTCCTGTTCAACCGCGTGGGCCTGGCCGGCTGCGACATGGCCGCCTGCGCCATCCTGCCGCGGCTCATTGGGCAGGGGCGTGCCAGTGAACTGCTCTACACCGGCCGTGTGATGGGCGGTGAAGAGGCCGAGCGCTGGGGCTTCTTCAACCGCCTGTGCAGCCCAGAAGACCTGCAGGCCCAAGCTCTGACCCTGGCCCAGGCGTTGCGCGCGGGGCCCACCTTTGCCAACGGCATCACCAAGACCATGCTGCACCAAGAGTGGTCCATGACCATCGAGCAGGCGCTGGAAGCAGAGGCCCAGGCCCAGGCCCTGTGCATGCTCACCCAAGACTACACGCGGGCCTATGAGGCCTTCGTGCAGCGCCAAAAGCCCGTGTTTCAGGGGAACTGACCGTGGCCGGCGCAGCACCCATCGGCCTGGCCCACCTGGCCTGGCCCTTCTTCGACCCCAAGCACCGGGAACTGGCCCAGCGCCTGGCGCACTGGACCGCGCAACAGCCGGCCCATGAAGACCACCTGGGAACCGATGAACAGTGCCGTGCGTGGGTGCGGCGGCTGGGTCAAGCCGGGTGGCTGCACCACGTGGTGGACCTGCACGGCGGCGAATCGGCCGGCGGCACCCCACACTCCCAACTGGACACCCGCACCATCTGCCTGCTGCGCGAAACCTTGGCGCAGCACGACGGGCTGGCCGACTTCGCACTGGCCATGCAGGGCCTGGGGTCGGGCGCCCTTTCGCTGCACGGCACACCGCAGCAGCGCAGCGATTGGCTGCCCCGCGTGGCCTCGGGCCAGTGCATCACCGCATTTGCGCTGAGCGAGCCGCAAGCGGGGTCTGATGTGGCGGCCCTGCAGTGCCGAGCCGAGGAAACGCCGCACGGGGTGGTGCTCAATGGCGAGAAAACGTGGATCTCCAACGGCGGCATTGCCGACCTCTACGTGGTGTTTGCGCGCTCGCGTCCCACCGATGCCGGTGCGCCAGCCAAGGGCTCTGCCGGCATCTCGGCCTACCTGGTGCCCGCCGACACCCCAGGCCTGCACATCGCCGAACGCATCGAGCTCATGGCGCCACACCCCCTGGCCCGCCTGCGGCTGGAGAACTGTCACCTGCCGCTGAGCCATCGGCTGGGCCAGGAAGGTCAAGGCTTCAAGATCGCCATGCAAACGCTGGACGTGTTCCGAACCTCGGTGGCCGCTGCTGCGCTGGGCTTTGCGCGCCGCGCCTTGGCCGAGGGCTTGCACCACGCCCGCCGCCGGGCGATGTTCGGCACCACGTTGGCCCAGTTGCCGCTGGCCCAGGCCAAGCTGGCCGACATGGCCGTGCAGGTGGATGCAGCGGCTTTGCTGACCTACCGCGCGGCCTGGCTGCGCGACCAGGGGCAAACGGTGACACAGGAAGCGGCCATGGCCAAGCTCACCGCCACCGAAAACGCGCAACGCGTGATCGACTCGGCCCTGCAGCTCTTTGGTGGACTGGGGGTGGTCAGCGGCCAAACGGTGGAGCGTCTGTACCGCGAGATTCGGGCGCTTCGCATCTACGAAGGCGCCAGCGAGGTCCAGCAACTCATCATCGGCCGCGAGTTGTTGCGCGCGTCCACATGAACCGAGGGGTTTAGACATGCCAACGGCCCACATCGACACCTTCACCGCCGACCACCTTCCGCCCAAAGACCAGTGGCCGGAACTGCTGTTCGAGGGGGCTGAGTTGCAAGCACTGGCGGCCCGTGCGCAGCTGAACTGCGCCGCCGAGCTGCTGGATGTGGCCGTGCAAAAGGGCTGGGGCGACCGCCCCTGCATCGTCAGCGACACCATCCGCTGGACCTATGCCGAGCTGCTGGAGCGCAGCAACCGCGTGGCCCAGGTGCTGGTGCAGGACATGGGCTTGGTGCCGGGCAACCGGGTGCTGTTGCGCAGCCCGAACACCCCGATGATGGCCGCCTGTTGGTTGGGTGTGGTCAAGGCCGGTGGTGTGGCGGTGCCCACCATGCCCCTGCTGCGCGCACGTGAGTTGCGGGTGATCATCGACAAGGCGCAGATCAGCCACGCGCTGTGTGACGCGGCC
>RGEP01000024.1 GCA_009918225.1 Betaproteobacteria bacterium
TGGGCGAGTCGGGCGTGGGCCGTGTGATCACCCGCACCTGCCAGGCGATGAACGAGCTGAAGACGGATGACCCGAAGAAGCTGCGCGAAGCCGGTGTGATCGACCTGCCGACCATCCAGCGTTACCTCAACTTCCACTTCTCCGTCACCATCGACCTGTTCGGCGCTGATGAGTCTTCGAACGCCGCCACCTTCTACAGCACCGGCTTGAAGGGCCGTTACGAAGAAGGCAAGCGCACCGACGACCACCAACTGCGCGGCCAGACCTACCGCGTGCTGGAAGTCAAGAACGGCCAGCTCGCCGAGAAGGAAGTTCCGATGCTCAACGCGCTCAACGAAGTGCTGCGCGACGACTACATCAAGGATTCGATCGCCGGCGTGGAGCGTTGGAACAAGATCATCGAGAAGGCGGGCATCCCCTTCCGTCTGAAGGCCCCGCACAAGGCGTTCCACCGCAACATCGGTGCGCTGGCCGCCGTGAAGGTGTCGCCGGAAGGCCGTGTGGTGAGCGAAGCCGAGTGGGCGATGAACGTCGACACCTGGTTGCCCAGCGCCACCGACCGTGCCTTCGTGGCCAGCTTGATGGGCCGCTGCGTTGAGCCGGGCAAGTTTGCCAACTGGATCGCGCCCCCGGTTATGGGCATCAACCGCCAGCCGGTGGACTTCGAGTACGTGCGCTTCAACTGAAGCCTGCGGGCCCACAGCGGTGTGCCAAGATATGGCACGCCACGCGACAGGGGCCTGCGGGCCCCTGTTTCGCAAGGGCATCCGGCTGCCCTCAAAGCCGATGAGACCAGCCAACAAGATTGTTCCCACGGGCCATCGGTTCGAGGGGCATAACAGGACAGGAGACCGTCATGGACATGACCGACGCCGCTGTCATCAAGCAGCACCTGATTGATCCCGAAATTTGCATCCGCTGCAACACCTGCGAAGCCATCTGCCCCGTGGGTGCGATCACCCACGATTCGCGCAACTACGTGGTGGACGCGGAAAAGTGCAACCTGTGCATGGACTGTGTGTCGCCGTGCCCCACGGGTTCAATCGACAACTGGCGCAACATGCCCAAAGTCAAGGCCTACAGCGTGGCCGAGCAGTTGAGCTGGGATGTGTTGCCCGGTGAATTGAGCGAAGACGAGCTGCAAGCGGCGGGCGCCGGCGCGAATGCGGACAGTGCGGTGGCGGCGGCGCAAGCCCCGGCACCGGTGGCCAAAGCCGATCCTGCGCAGCAAGGCGGCTTCAACAGCGCGCAGTACGGCTCCAACATCGCACCCTGGTCGGCCGCGCACCCCTACACCAATCTGTACGGACCCAAGGCTGTTGAGAAGACGGTCACGGCCACCGTCACCGGCAATGTACGGGTCACGGAAGTGGGCAAGGACTACGACACCCACCACATCGTGCTGGACTTTGGCGCCATGCCCTTCCCGGTGTTGGAAGGCCAGTCCATCGGCATCATTCCGCCGGGCCAGGATGAGCGCGGCAAGCCGCATCACGCACGCCAGTATTCGATTGCGTCGCCGCGCAACGGCGAGCGTCCGGGCTACAACAACCTGTCGCTGACCATCAAGCGCGTGCTGGAGAACCACCAGGGCAACCCCGTGCGTGGCGTGGGCAGCAACTACATGTGCGACCTGAAGGTGGGCGACAAGGTGCAGGTGATCGGGCCCTTCGGTTCGAGCTTCCTGATGCCCAACCACCCCAAGAGCCATGTGGTGATGATCTGCACGGGCACCGGCAGTGCGCCGATGCGGGCCATGACGGAGTGGCGCAGGCGCCTTCGGGCATCGGGCAAATTCGAAGGCGGCAAGCTGATGCTGTTCTTCGGTGCGCGTACGAAGGAGGAGTTGCCGTACTTCGGACCGCTGCAATCCTTGCCCCACGATTTCATCGACATCAACCTGGCGTTCAGCCGCACACCGGGCCAGCCCAAGAAGTATGTGCAGGACGCCATGCGCGAGCGTGCGGCCGACCTGGCCAAGTTGCTGGCCGACCCGAACGCCTACTTCTATGTGTGTGGCCTCAAGGCCATGGAAGAGGGCGTGGTGCTGGCCCTGCACGATGTGGCCAAGGCCGCTGGCCTGGACTGGGACACGGTAGGCGCCGAGATGAAGAAGCAGGGGCGCCTGCACCTGGAGACGTATTGACCGCTCGGTCAACAGGAAGGGGCACTTCGGTGCCCTTTTTTTGATGAGTTGAGGAAGCTATGGACTTGAGTTCAAAGAGCGTGCTGGTGGTGGGCGCCGGCATCATGGGCGCGGGCATCGCACAAGTGGCCGCGCAATCGATGCGAGCCGCTGGGCAGCAGGTCTTTTTGCATGACGCCCGCGAGGGTGCGGCCGCGCAGGCGAAAGACAAGCTGGCGTCCACGCTGCAGGGCCTGGTGGCCAAGGGAAAACTCACGGCCGAGGCTTGTGAGGGCGCACTGGCGCGCATCGTGCCCGTGTCTTCTTTGGCTGCGGTGCCGGGCTCCGATGTGGGCTTGGTGGTGGAAGCCATCGTCGAAAGGCTCGACGTCAAGCGCTCGCTCTTTCCACGCCAAAAGCACGCCAGGCTTCATCGTCAACCGCATTGCACGGCCGTACTACGCCGAAACGCTGGCCCTGCTGCAGGAGCAGGCGGGTTCGCCGGAGCTCTTGGACGCATGCCTGAAGACGGTGGGTTTTCGGATGGGGCCTTGTGAGCTGATGGACCTGATCGGCCACGACACCAACTTCGCCGTGACGAACTCCGTCTACGAAGCCAATTTCTACGACAAGCGCTACGTGCCATCCTTGGTTCAGCGTGAGCTGGTTGACGGCGGCATGTTGGGCCGCAAGAGCGGACGAGGCTTTTACCGCTATCCCGAGGGGGCGCCGGTGTTGAAGGCCGTGTCGGTGGAGCCGGTGGCGGCGTCGGCTGCGGCGCGCGCAGCCGCAGATGACCGTCACGGCGGTGTGGTGGTGCAGGGTGTGCACATCGTGCCCACCGACGGACGCACCGCGCGTGAACTGGCCCGAGAACTGGGCACCAGTGCTGTGGTGGTGCACGACCGTGTGATGGGCGCTGCTGCTGCGGTTGGCAGCAACGCTGCTGCTGCCCCGGCCGGGGGCTCTGGCGTGGGCCGTGCGCCGGCGCTGGCCTTTGCCACCGCGCCTGGTCTGAGCGCCGAGCAGCGGGCCGTGGCGGTGGCCCACCTCTTGAGCCATGGTGTGGAGCCCCATGAAGTGGCTGATACGCCAGGACTGGTGGTGGCGCGAACGGTGGCCATGCTGATCAATGAGGCAGCGGATGCGGTGCACCAGGGCGTGTGCACGCCCGAAGGCGCTGACGCGGCGATGAAGCTGGGTGTGAACTACCCGGCGGGCCCCTTCGATTGGCTCAGGGCCTGGAGCGTGGGCGGTGTGGTGGCCATGCTTGACCACTTGGATGCCCACTATCGCGGCGAGCGTTACCGCGTGAGCCCGTGGCTGCGGGCACGGGTGGGGTGAGTCACCCGTATGGCCGGCGCAGGGCTTGAAGGATCGGGCTGCCCGAACCCGCCGGCCAGCTCAGCCCCGTACCGCTAGAACCAGCACCAAACGCCCAGGCACCAGCCGAACACCAGCTGCACCAGCGCATCGAGCAGCAGCCCGACGGCCAGAACAGGCAAGACGAACACCGCAAGGGCGACGGCCCAGCCGGCTGCCGTGAGGCGCTCGCCAGGCAGGCGCCATCCCATGACCATCCCGGACTCTCCTCCAGCCTTCGCAAGGGGCGGGGCAGGGCGTTTGTCTGGCGGGTTTTGGTCGGCAGTGCTCATCATTTCGAGTGTAATCACGCCATGCACGTGCACTGGAACCCTGATGATCGCCACCGTTGGGATGCCTTCGCTGACGCGAGCTTGGCCGGGCTGCACCAGAGCTGGGCCTATGGGCAGGCCTTGGAGGCGCTGGGGGTGCCCTGCCTGCGGGTGGCGGTCACGCAGGAGCCGTCGATCCGGTCGCCTTGGGTGGGCGCCGGACAGTTCATCGTGCAGCGGCTGCCGTGGTTCGTGCGCTTCACCTTCTGCCAAGGCGGGCCGATATGGGCTGCGGACGCAGCCCTATCCAACCAGCGCGCAGCGGTGGAGCTGATGCGGACCACGCTGCCGCTGGCCCAGCCGCGCCTGGCCCTGTTCAGCCCGTCGGTGGAGGCTCAAGGTGAGCCGGGCTCCAAGATGGTTGAACCTCATGCCTTGAGCCACCGAAGGCGCCTGGCCACGGGCCGCTCCACCGTCTTGCTGGACCTCACACGGCCTGAGGCTGAGCGACGTGCCGCACTCGAACAGCGCTGGCGCAACCGCTTGCACGCCGCCGAGCGAGGGCCCCTGAAGGTGAGGGTGTGCGGCAGCAAGGACAGCGACGTTGAGTGGCTTGTCCAAGCGGAATCCTCTCAGCGCAGGGCCCGAGGCTATCTGAGCCTGCCCACCGGCTTTGTGCCGGCATTTCAGCGTGCCCACCGCAAGCCCTCCCAGGCTTTGTTGACCATGGCCGCTGAACTGCAGAACCAGCGTTGTGCCGGGATGATGTTTCTGGTGCATGGGAGCACGGCCACCTATCACCTCGGGTGGACCGATGAGATCGGGCGCGAACACAGCGCGCACAACCTGCTGCTGTGGCAGGCCTGCGGCTTGCTCGCCGAGCGTGGCGTGCGCCTGCTGGACTTGGGTGGGGTGAACACGGTGGCCAACCCTGGATTGGCCCGCTTCAAGTTGGGCAGTGGCGGCCGGGTGGTGACCTGGGTGGGAACGTATGGATAGCGCCGCAGACGTGGTGGTCATCGGGGCCGGTGCCGTTGGTTTGGCGGTGGCGCGCGCCATGGCCATGGCCGGCCGCGAGGTGCTGATCCTGGAATCCCAGAAAGCATTCGGCACGGGCGTGAGTTCACGCAACAGCGAGGTCTTGCATGCGGGGCTGTACTACCCCACCGGATCGCTCAAGGCGCGGCTGTGCGTGGCGGGGCGGGCCCGCCTGGTGGAGTACGCCCAGCACGTGGGCGTGGGCCACCGCATCACCGGGAAGTTGGTGGTGGCCACCGAAGAAGCGGAAGTACCGGCCATTGAGCGCTTGTTCGCGCAGGCACAGGCCAACGGTGTGCAGGGCCTGCAGCTTCTGGACGGGGCGCAAGCGCGGGCGATGGAACCTGCCCTGCGAGCGGTGGCGGCCCTTTATTCGCCCTACACGGGCATCGTTGACAGCCACGGCCTGATGACCGCCTTGCTGGGGCAGGCGCAGGCCCACGGCGCCCAACTGGCGGTCTACAGTCCCGTGCTCGGGGGCGAAGTGTTGGGCGACGGTTCCATGTTGTTGGAGGTGGGGGGCGACGAGCCGATGCGCCTGCGTGCGCGCACTGTGGTGAATGCGGCGGGCTTGACCGCGCCGGCCTTGGCGCGGCGCATTCGAGGATTGCCCGTGTCGACGGTTCCGCCGGCGCATTTCTGCAAGGGACACTACTTCAGCCTGCAGGGGAGGTCTCCATTTGCGCGGCTGGTCTACCCGGTGCACACCTCGGCTGGTTTGGGGACCCACCTCACCCTGGACTTGGCTGGGCAGGCGCGGTTTGGGCCGGATGTGGAGTGGCTCGCCGCGCAGGCCGCGGCTGATGCGGTGGTACCTGATGATTTGGGCGTGGACTATCGCGTGGACAACAGCCGTGCCGAGGTGTTTGAGCGCGACATCCGCCGCTATTGGCCGGGCTTGCCAGCCGGTGCCTTGCTGCCGGCCTACAGCGGCATTCGCCCCAAGACGGTGGGGCCGGGTGTGCCGGCGGCTGACTTCTGCATCAGCGGCCCTGCCCAGCACGGCGTTGCATCCTGGGTGGGCCTGTACGGGATCGAGTCCCCCGGGCTCACCTCGTGTCTGCCCCTGGCCGATGCGGTGTTGGAGGCCCTGGCTTGAGGGTGGGGGCGGCTTTGGCTGCGTTGGTGCTGTGCGCGCCGGCCGTGGGGCAGGCTCAAGCCGGTGGCTGGGAAACCCCACGCAGCTTTTCGCTGGGCTTGGCGGCCGCTGCGACCCACTGGCGTGCGGGGTGCTCGGGTGCGACCGCCTGCGACCGCAATGACACCGGCTGGAGGCTCACCGGCGCCTGGCAATTCGCCCCCCAAGGTGCCCTGGAACTGGTGGCCAGTGATCAGGGCCGCGTGCGCGCTGAAGCCTTGGGGGATCAGGGCCTGCGATCGAGCGAGGTGCACGTGCGCGGACTGGGTGTGAACCTGGCATGGCTGCTGCCCCTGACGCCGCAATGGCAGTTCGCTGCCCGCGCGGGCGTGGTGGGCAACCGTGCCCGTTGGACTGAGACGGTGGCCACGAGCCTGTCACCTGAGGAGAGCTCGCGCACCCGAACCGACCCTGCCCTGGGCTTGGGCCTGTCTTGGCGCTTGAGCCCCAGCGTGTCGATCGACGGCCGCTTGGACTGGACCAGCACCCGATTGGCGCCACCTGCTCAAAGCGTCATTGGCGGGGGCAGCACGCCTTCGCATCAATGGGGCCTGGGCCTTACGGGCTACTTCTGAGGGGCTTGGCGTGGAGCAGCAGTGGGCCCTGCTGCGCTGGGTGGGTGATCGGCGCATGGCGCCATTGAAGCGGCAAGCCTGGCGGCAGCCCAAGCTCCGCCCGGCCCAGCACCTCGCCGAGCACCAGCCTCATCTGCGCGTCTGCCAGGTGTTGGCCCAAACACAGATGGGGCCCGCCTCCAAAGGGCGTCCAGGCATAAGGATGTGGCAAGCCCGAAGCGCTGTGGCGCTCTGGTGCAAAGGCATCGGGCTGGGACCACCACCGCGCATCGCGTTGAACGTGCAGCGGCGCCAGGGTGAGCAGGGTTCCGCTGGGCAGGCGCAGCCCGTCCACCTCCACGTCAGCCGTGGTTTGGCGCTGCACAAAGGCCACCGGTGGGTTCAATCTCAGCACTTCGCGGATGACCTGGCCCATCTGCCGGCGCGCTCCCAGCCGGGCCATCAAGTCCTGCTGGGGGTCTTCCTGGGCCAGTTCATCGCGCAGCACCTGCTGCCAGTGCGGGTGCTGCGCCAGCAGGGTCAAGGCTGAGGTGAGGGCGCTGGCTGTGGTGTCATGGGCGGCCATCATCAGGAAGACCAAGTGATCCACCACCTCCTCGTCCTGCAGGTGACGCCCTTCTTCGTCGCGTGCCTGAACCAGTTGGCTCAGAAAATCGGGACCGGGCTGAGCGCGCCGCTGTCGGGTCAGGCTCAGCAGTTGAGCCACCAGTCGGCGGCGCGCCTGCAGGCCGCGCGCCCATCGGCGGCCGATCAGCGGCAGGCGAAGCAGGGCCGTGGAGGCGTCTACCAGGGCACCAAAGTCTTGCTCGGCGCGGCGCACTTCCTCGGCATCGTGTAGGGCCAGCAGGAGGTCGGCCGCCCGTGAAAGGGCCAGATGGCGCATGGCGGGCAAGCCCAGGGCGGGCAGCCTCCCGGCATGCACCCAATGGGCCACCGTCTTCCTCACGGGCTCCACCATGGCCTGCAGATAGCCTTGCAAGGCGTCTCGCTTCATGGCCGGCAACAGCAGTCGGCGGTGGTGGCGGTGTTCCTCCCCATCGCGCAGCAAGAGGCCGCGCGGGAACAGTTCGCCCATCAGGGACGACCAACCGCCTTTGGCGCTGAAGACGCGCTCACGGTCCAGCAGCACGGTCTCCAGGGCTTGGGCGCTGAGCAGCAGCACCTGGGGTTGGCCACCAATCACGGTGCGTGCCACCGGTCCCAAGTGTTGATGAACTTCGCGGGTGAAGGCCAGGGGGCGTCGCAGGATCTGCAGATCAGCCCAAAAGGGTGCGCCACCCGCCGTGGGCAGGTGCGCCAGCGCGTGCCAACCCGCGCGGTTGAAGGTGCCGCCGGCTGGGAAGGGTTTGATCAGGTCAGACAAGGCCGTGTACCGGCGCACCCTCGGGGGAGCAGCATCGGCTGTGCGTGCACATGGAGCAGGGCACCGCCGGTTCAGCCACCGGTGCGGCGCAACAAATCGGAGATGTCTCTTGCGGCTTGGCGCAGAGCCGGCAGGGCGTGTGCCAAGAGGGCTTCGCGCGGCCCGCTGGAGTGGGTGCTGATGTTCAGCGCTGCGGCCACTCGGCCACTGCGGTCTTCCACCGGTGCGGCCAAGGAGGTCAGGCCCTGCTCTAGCTCGTCCTCGACGAGGCACCAGCCCTGTTCACGGGCTTTTCCGACGGCTCGGTTCACAGCCTCCACCGTGGTGAGGGTGTGGGCCGTGCGCGCGGGCAGGTTTGGGCTGCCGTTTGAGGAGGCCAACAAGGTGGCCAGCCGCTCGTGCTCGCCCAGGCCGCCCAGAAGCACCCGGCCCATCGAAGTGCAATACGCCGGCAAGCGGCTGCCCACCCCCAGGTTGATGCTCATGATCTTGCGAGCCGGCACGCGCAGCAGGTACACGATCTCAGGACCATCCAGCACGGCCATCGAGCAGCTCTCGTGCACCGTTTCGGCCAGGCGCTGCATCACCGGCTCTGCCAGGTGCCACAGCGGTTGCGAGCTCAGATAGGCAAAGCCCAGTTCCAAGATGCGCGGGGACAGGCGGAAGTGCCGACCTTCGGCCTGCACATAGCCCAGGCCCTGCAAGGTCAACAAGATGCGCCGGGCGCCGGCACGGGTCAGGCCGGTGTGCGCCGCCACCTCCGACAGCGTTTGGGCCGGGTGGGCCGCATCAAAACTGCGGATGACCTGCAGGCCACGGGCAAAGGACTGCACATGGCGGTCAGAGGGGCGCGGCGCACCAGGCTCGGTCATGTTGGAATTATGAAGGGGTCCGGGTGGCGTTACGGGGATTCGGTACCATTTCCGGTTGCGCTGGGCGGTGCCCGGCATCAAATCGGAGCGCACAAGATGGCCATGGATGTGGTGGATTTTGAGATCAAGGGTTCGGAAATGCAGCTGGTCGAGGTCGAACTCGACCCTGGCGAAGCGGCCGTTGGGGAAGCCGGCAGCATGATGTTCATGGACGCCGGTATTGGCATGGACACCGTCTTTGGCGATGGCTCCCAACAGCAAACGGGCTTTTTCGGCAAGCTTTTGGGCGCTGGCAAGCGCTTGATCACCGGCGAGTCGCTGTTCACCACGGTCTACACGAACAACGCCTCGAGCAAGCAGCGCGTGGCCTTTGCGGCCCCTTATCCGGGCAAGATCCTGCCCATGGACCTCAAGCAAATGGGCGGCATGCTCATTTGCCAGAAGGACTCTTTCCTGTGCGCCGCTCGTGGTGTGTCCTTGGGCATCCACTTCCAGCAGCGCTTGTCGGTGGGCTTCTTCGGCGGCGAGGGCTTCATCATGCAGAAGCTCGAAGGTGATGGCTTGGCCTTCGTGCACGCCGGCGGCACCGTCATCAGGCGCGAACTGCAGCCTGGCCAAACCCTGTTCATCGACACCGGTTGCGTGGTGGCCTACACACCCAATGTGAACTTTGAGATCCAGTACGTGGGCAAGATCAAGACCGCCCTGTTTGGTGGTGAGGGCCTGTTCTTTGCCAAGATGACCGGGCCGGGCACCGTTTGGCTGCAGAGCATTCCCTTCTCGCGGCTGGCCTCTCGCATCTTTGCCGCCGCACCGCAAATGGGCGGCTCCAAGGAGCAGGGTTCGGTGCTCGGTGCGGCCGCCGGTGGCGCGGTCCTGGGTGGCATCTTCGGCGACGACGAGTAAGCGCGGCGGTTTGATGACCCACATGAAGTTGCGGCGCGAGCTGCTGAAGTCCGGGGCTGCCTGCGTGATCGCAGGCGTTCCCTTCGCGGCGGCTGCACAGCCAGGCCAGGGCGGCGCCAAGGTTTCCCCCAGCGCAGGGGGGGCTGCTCCCGGGCAAGCGGCCGGCCCTACGCCCATCCTGGTGCTGAACTCGCTGGATGCCGATGTGAGCGTGATCGACCCGATTGCCCACACCCAGCGCCAGCGGGTGCCCACGGGCAAAGAGCCTCATCACCTGTATCTCACGCCCGATGAGAAGAGCGTGATCGTGGCCAACGCCGCCTCCGATTCCTTGACCTTCATCGACCCGGTGACCGCGCAGGTGCAACGGACGGTGCGCCAGATCATCGATCCCTACCACCTTCGGTTTTCGCCGGACATGAAGTGGTTTGTGACGGCGGCCAACCGCTTGGACCACGTTGACATCTACCGCTGGCAGCCGCAAAACACCGAGTCACCCCTGGCCCTGGCCAAGCGGGTGCATGCGGCCAAGACGCCCAGCCACCTGATGATCGACAGCCAGAGCAAGGTGGTGTACGTCACCCTGCAGGACAGCGACCAGCTGGTGGCGATGGACCTGGCCACCCAATCGGTGCGCTACACGGTACCGATCGGGCGCATGCCGGCCGATCTGTACCTGACGGCTGATGACCGGACCTTGCTGATCGGCATGACCGGCGCCGATGTGGTGGAGGCCTATGACGTCAGCGGCGCGGCACCCAAGCTGATCAAGCGGATCACGACCGGCAAGGGCGCGCATGCCTTCCGAGCCCGCGGTGACCGGAGGCATGTGTTTGTCAGCAACCGCGTGGCCAACACCATCAGCGTGATCGATACGCAAACGCTGGCGGTGGTCGACCAGTACGCTGCACCGGGTGGCCCAGATTGCATGGAGTTCTTGTCGGACCAGCGCACCCTGCTGGTGGCCCGCGAGCGCACCCAAACCGCAGGCCACAGCCTGGATGAGCAATGGGCGCCATGGTGGAGGGCCCGCGTGGCCGAGGGCCACGCCTTTGCCTCCCATACCTGGGACCATTGGGTGCTGCTGCCCCAGTCTCCTGCCAAAGGCCCGTGGCGCTTCAAGGTGACCCAAGGGCCTCAGCGGGGCCAGGTGGTGTCGGCGGACGCGCAGGCCTACTGCGAGCAGCTGCGCAAGCCGGCGCAACGCCTGCTGGAGATGACCGGCCACCGCATGGCCGCGGCCTTTCGTGCGCCAGCTGGGCGAACCAACGAAGGCCTGCAGGAGGCGGCCCGGGCCTGTGGCTTTGAGCATGTGGGATGGTCGCCGGCAGGGTTTCTGGGCGACGAACTCGACAGCACACGTTTTCCCAACGAACAATTGCTGCAAAAGGCCTTGCGCGACATTCGCGCGGGGGACGTGTTGGTGGCACATCTGGGGATCTGGGACCGCCAGGACCCCTGGGCACCAGCCGTGTTGGAACGCCTGGTTCAAGGATTGAAGGCCAAGGGCTTTTGCTTTCGCACCTTGCGCGAACATCCGGTGCACGGTGCGGCCTTTTCGCGCTTGGCACCTCTGGAGGCTTCGGGACGCTGATGATGGAGTGGTGGGACGCTGCGCAGCAAGCGGTCTTTGAACACCTGATCTTGCCGCTCATGTTGGCCATCGGTCTGGATGCGCAGATCGAAGAAGGCTATGGGGCAGCCTTGTGGTTCATGGTGGGTGTGGTGCAGCTGGCCGTGGTGGCCTTGGTGCTGGTGCCGCTACAGCGACTGTGGCCTGCTGAGCCCACAGCGCCATCAGACAGGGCGGTGGTGCGAAAGGCGGTGCGGCCCGATGTGATCTACACGGTGGTTCATCGACTGGGCCTGTTCCGTGCGGCACTGTTCATCACGTTGGAGCCCTTGTGGAGCAGTGGCTTGGGCCTGCTGCGCACCTGGGGGCTGCCCAGCTGGCATCTGGATGCGGTGTGGCCCGGTGTGAGCGATGTCGCCTGGGTGTCCTTCCTGATCTATTTGCTGGCCTTCGACTTTTTGGCTTGGCTGCTGCATTGGATGCAGCACCGGTGGTCGTGGTGGTGGCAACTGCACGCCCTGCATCACAGCCAGCGCCACATGACGGCCTGGACCGACAACCGCAACCACCTGCTGGACGATGTGATCCACGACGCGGTTTTTGTGTTTGTGGGCCTGGTGATCGGCGTGGCCCCCGCACAGTTTGTGGCGGTGGTGGTGGTGATGCAGTTGGTGGAGAACCTCTCGCACGCCAACCTTCGTTGGAGCTTTGGCACCTGGGGCGACCAACTGTTGGTCAGCCCCAAGTTCCACCGGCGTCACCATGCCATCGAACCGCTGGAGGAGTTTCACGGGCAGCGCACTCGGGCGGTGCGCGGCGTGAACTACGGTGTGTTGTTCCCGGTTTGGGACCGCCTGTTTGGCACCGCTGACCACAGCCCAGGCTATCCGGCCACGGGCTTGCGCGACCAGTTGCCCCAGCATGGCGGACGCGACTACGGGCAAGGGTTTTGGGCCCAGCAATGGCTCGGGCTCAAGCGGCTGTGGGGGCGGGCATGACCGCGGTCCTGGACGCCCTGCTGCGCTCACTGGCCTATTGCCTGATGCCCCGTGTGGTGGGCCTGTCGGTTTTGCCGCTGATGTTGCTGATGGGCCTGTGCGGCGTGCTCACCTGGGCTTACTGGGAACAAGCGGTCTCTGGCATGCAGGAGGCCCTGGAGATGTCGGCCTTGCTCGGCGCGGCTTTGAAGTGGCTCGAAGCGATGGGCGCGCCGAAGTTCAAAGCGGTCTTGGCGCCCTTGCTCTTGGTGGCCGCGGTGCTGCCAGTGTTGGTGGCAGCCTGCCTCATGGTGGTGGCCCAGTTCATGACCCCCGCCCTGGTCAAGCTGGTGGCTCAGCGCCGTTTCCCCTCACTGGAGCGGCGCAAGGGCTCACCCGTGTGGTGGTCTGTGGTGCGTTCGCTGGGTTTGTCGGCTCTGGCGGTGGTGGTGCTCTTGCTGTCCATGCCGCTGTGGCTGGTCCCGCCCATGCTGCTGGTGATGCCGCCCCTGGTGTGGGGCTGGCTCGCCATGCAGGTGATGAGCTTTGATGTCCTGGCCGACCACGCCACACCCGAGGAGCGCGCGTCCTTGATGCGCTCCCATCGCGGGCCCCTCTTGGCCATGGGGGTGGCCTCGGGCCTGATGGGGGCCGCGCCCGGCGCGGTGTGGGCCTTCAGCGCGCTGACCTTGGTGCTGGCGCCTTTGGTCATGGTGGCCTCCATCTGGCTGTACACCGCTGTGTTCGCCTTGACATCGCTGTGGTTTGCCCACTACCTGTTGGCGGCCCTGCAGCGCCACCGTGTGGCCACCGAGGGTGAAGTCCTGGACCCAGCTCCGGCCCGGTCCGACCCGCATGACCCCTCAAACCCAGCGCCCTCCACCAGTCCCAGCCTTCCACCTGCAACATGAACTTTGGCCTCATCATCATCGGCGACGAGATCCTCTCGGGCAAGCGCCAAGACAAGCACCTGCCCAAGGTGATCGAATTGCTCGCTGCTCGCGGACTGCAGCTGAGCTGGGCGCGATATGTCGGCGATGACCGCGAGCGCATCACCGCCGTGCTGCGTGACGCGGCTGCCAGTGGCGATGTGGTGTTCTCCTGTGGGGGCATCGGCGCCACGCCAGATGACCACACCCGGCAGTGCGCCGCGGCCGCCCTGGGGCTGGAATTGGCCCTTCATCCGCAGGCACGCGACCTCATCATCCAACGGATGAAGGACGTGGCCGCCGAGCAGGGCACGGTGTTCGAACCGGACCGTGCCGACAACGTGCACCGCTTGAACATGGGGGTGTTTCCCCATGGCGCCGAGATCATTGCCAATCCCTACAACAAGATTCCGGGCTTCAGCCTGGGACGCTTGCACTTTGTGCCGGGCTTTCCCGTCATGGCTTGGCCGATGATCGAAAACCTGTTGGACGGGCCTTATGCCCATCTGCACGGTGGTCATCGGCAGACCGAGCGCTCGGTCATCGTGTTCGGCGCCATGGAGGCCAGCCTGACGCCGCTGATGGAAGCCCTGGAAGCCGAGCACGCCGGGGTGAAGGTCTTCAGCCTGCCCAGCGTCGACCACCCGCAGTGGGGGCGTCACATCGAACTGGGCGTTAAGGGATCGGAGGCGGACAGCCAGACGGCCTTCAACAGCCTGAAGGCGAAGCTGCACCAATTTGGCGCATCGCTTGGCCCTGAAATGGTGCGTTGAGCCTTCAATGCACCCGGGTGGTGCTGGCTGCGCCCGGTGAACAAGCGGCTGCGGTCGGCCTGCCCCGTGGCACAAAACCCGGGGATAACCCCGGGATCTGGCATGGTCCCTGCTAAAGTTCCCCCGTGCGCGAATTGATGGCGCTCAACCGGCCCCAAGACGGTGCCGGCCTCACTTGAACCCGAAAGCCCCCAGGAGAAAACCCCATGTCCAAGAGCGTCGCCGACGTGATGAAGATGGTGAAGGACAACGACGTCAAGTTCGTTGACTTCCGATTCACCGATACCCGCGGCAAAGAGCAACACGTGTCGGTGCCGGTGTCCCACTTTGACGAGGACAAGTTCACCTCGGGTCACGCCTTCGACGGCTCATCCATCGCCGGTTGGAAGGGCATTGAAGCCTCGGACATGCTGCTCATGCCCGATGCCAACACGGCCAACATCGACCCGTTCTTTGAAGAGCCGACCCTGATCCTGACCTGCGACGTGATCGAGCC
>RGEP01000231.1 GCA_009918225.1 Betaproteobacteria bacterium
CGCGATCAGCGAGGTGGCCAGGGTGCCGTAGATCATCACCAGGCCGCCGTACTGGTTGCCCACCGGGTCCCACACCGCCGAGGTCAAAAAGCCCAGGCCGAATTCCTGGATAGCCGGGCCAGCTCCAATCACCAGCGAGACGATGATGCCCACCATCAGGGCCAGCGTCAGCCAAGCTGCCCCGTTGGCGGCTGCGGTAAACACGGCGTCCATCCAGGGAGCGTTGACCCGACGTGGCCCCTGAGGCCCAGGCGCAGAAGTACTGGGACGGGCAGTGGTCATCGTGGACTCCCGGTCGGTCATGGTGGCGGCATTCATGGATTCATTCAATGCAGACGGGGGCCATCCTGCGACGAGCCCCCGGTTCAAATTCAACAATCAGCCTTGTGCGCTTACTTGGTGGCCACCGGCTTTCCCGAGGCATCCTTGATGTTGGCCCAGGAATTGCGCACCAGGTTCTTCACCGCATCCGGCAGCACCACGTACTCCAGTTCCACGGCCATGTTGTCGCCGTTTCGGTAGGCCCAGTCGAAGAACTTCAATGCGGCCGTTGCCTGGGCTGGCTTGTCCTGGGTGGTGTGCATCAGGATGAACGTGGCACCGGTGATGGGCCAGGAGTCCTTGCCAGGCTGATCCGTCAGGATCTGGTAGAAACTCTTGTTCCACTCGGCACCGGCCGCAGCTGCCTTGAAGTTCAGGTCATCCGGGCCGACGAACACGCCATCCTTGTTGCGCATCATCACGTGCGACATCTTGTTCTGTTTGGCGTAGGCGTACTCCACATACCCAATCGAGTTGGGCAGACGCTGCACGAAGGCCGAGACACCCTCATTGCCCTTGCCACCAGCACCGGTAGGCCAGTTGACCGCCGTACCCTCACCAACCTTATCCTTCCACTCGGCGTTGACCTTGCTCAGGTAGTTGGTGAACAGGAAACTGGTGCCCGAACCATCGGCGCGACGAACCACGGAGATGGCCGCATCAGGCAGCTTCACGCCAGGGTTCAGCGCGGTCAAGGCCGCGTCGTTCCACTTGGAGATCTTGCCCAAATAGATGTCGCCCAACACCTGACCGGTCATCTTGATCTCGCCCGGCTTGATGCCGGCGATGTTGACCACCGGCACCACGCCGCCGATCACGGTCGGGAACTGCATCAGGCCGTCTTTGGCCAGTTCATCGTCCTTCAAGGGGGCGTCAGACGCACCGAAGTCCACGGTCTTGCCCTTGATCTGGCGGATGCCGGCACCCGAGCCAACCGACTGGTAGTTCACCCGTGCGCCGGTGGCCTTGTTATAGGCATCCGCCCACTTGGCGTACACAGGGGCCGGGAAGGAAGCGCCAGCGCCCGTGACGTCTTGGGCCGCTGCCGGGGTCACCGCGAAGGCGGTGGCGGTCATCAGGGCAGCGATTTGGAACAATTTCATCAAAAAACTCCTTGTGGGGGTTGCTTGGTTGTTTGAGCTTCGCAGCGTACGGACGGTTTGTGATGGTTTCGTGACAATCGAGGCTGCCCCTCATGAAACCGGGGGTGTTCAGGAGCCAAAGCCCCAGTCAGTAGCAGTCGGGCACCAACATGGTGTCGGGAACGGGGTGGCGCAGGTAGTCGTCGTGGCGAACCCGCTCGGGCAGCACAACCTCAGGCCGCGGCACCTCTTCATAGGCAAAGTGGTTCAGCAGGTGCGCGATGCAATTCAGCCGAGCGCGCTTTTTATCGACAGCAGGGACCACCCACCAGGGGGCTTCTGAAATGTGGGTGCGTTCCAGCATCAGCTCCTTGGCTCGGGTGTAGTCCTCCCAGCGGCGTCTGCTTTCCAGGTCCATGGGTGAGAGCTTCCACTGCTTGAGGGGGTCGTGGATGCGGGACATGAAACGCAGGTGCTGCTCTTCGTCGGTGATGGAGAACCAGTATTTGATCAGCTGAATACCGGAGCGAACCAACATGCGCTCAAACTCGGGGACCGAGCGAAAGAACTCTTCGACCTCCTCCGAGGAGCAGAAGCCCATGACGCTTTCCACACCGGCTCGGTTGTACCAACTGCGGTCGAAGAGCACGATCTCGCCAGCGGCAGGCAGATGTGGAACATAACGCTGGAAGTACCACTGGGTGCGTTCTCGGTCATTGGGGGCCGGAAGCGCCACCACCCTACAAACGCGAGGATTCAGCCGCTGGGTGATGCGCTTGATGACCCCACCCTTTCCAGCAGAGTCCCGACCCTCAAAGATGATGACCACCTTGCGCCGTTCCTGAACCACCCAATCCTGCAGCTTCACCAACTCCCGCTGCAAGCGAAAGAGTTCCTTGAAGTAGACCCCCCTGGGCAATAAACCGTCTGCAACCCGTTGTGTTGCCGACTGTGCGTGGTCTTCGTCTTCCCGCTCGAGCTCGAACTCCTCGTCGTAGCCGTCGAGCAGGTCCTGCTCCAATCGGGCCATCAGCCGCTCTCGTTCGTCGGCACTCAAACTCGGCAGGGTGCTCATGGAAGTCCTGAGTGATTAGTGGAAACAGGATCCTGCTGCAGCGGCATGACGAGACTGTGACTCCACAAGCATGGCAAGCCAGGAGCGCTCAGCGCTGAACATCATTTCGTCACATCCGGCGCGCAAACTCGTGCGATGACCTTGGCGGAATTCTTTCGAATGCAAGCCAACCGCCTCCGCGGAGAGGTTTCGCTGGGGTGGCTTTCTGCGCAGGGCGGGGCTGTGCTGCCCGGTTTGTTGATCGTTCTGGCGGCCGCACCGAGCATGCTGCCGGTTCCTGGAGTCGGCAACATCACCGGCAGCGCCTTGGTCGCTCTGGCTGTTTCCATTTGGCGGGGACAACGGCCTTTGGCGCTGCCCCCGAAGGTGCAGGCGTGGACCCTGTCGGCACAACAGGCGGGCCGTCTACTTCGATTGATGGCGTGGCTGCATGAAGCCGCCGGCCGTTACATGAGACCCCGGGCACCCGCCTGGGTCAGCGAGCGTGCCTGGACCTGGGCGGCCTGGCCCGTGGCGGCCATGGGCGTGGTCATTTTTCTGCCCGTTCCTCTGGGCAATATTTTCGGTGCCGTGTCACTGATGGTCCTGGGCCTGGGCCACAGTGTGGAAGATGGATGGGCGGTAGCGGTCGGGTGGGCCTTATCCGGCTTCACACTCCTGTACACGCTGGCGCTGAGCTGGGGGATGGCCGCCCTGGGTCAGGGCTTGTGGCAGCAGCTCGGTGGCTGAAACAGGCCGCTCAAAGGCGCCGAGCAAAGAACCACCAAGCCGCTGCACCCGTGGCGCTCAAAATGCCCGTGGCCACCCACCAAAATCCTTGAGG
>RGEP01000232.1 GCA_009918225.1 Betaproteobacteria bacterium
ATCCTGGCCCAATCGCGCTATGCGGATGTCCCGGTTCTGGAGCGCCTGCGCTATATCACCATCGTTTCTTCCAACCTCGATGAGTTCTTCGAGGTGCGTTTCGCCGACCTGCTGCAACAGGCGCGTGAAGCGGGCAACACGGTGGGCCTTCAGGAGTTGCGTGAAGTCGCTGCGCAGGCTCACAACCTGATCGACGAGCAGTACGCCATCTTCAACGACCATGTGTGGCCAGACCTGCGGCGCGCAGGCGTTGACATCCTGACCCATGCTGAGCGCAACCCTGCCCAACGGCAGTGGGTGGCGCGCTACTTCCAGGAGCAGGTGCAGCCCCTGCTGATGCCGATCGGTTTGGACCCCGCACATCCATTCCCGCAGGTGGCCAACAAGTCACTCAACTTCATCGTCGAGTTGCTGGACGGCGCGCGGGCCGGCATTGCGATCGTGCGCGTTCCCAGGGCCTTGCCACGGGTGATTCGCCTGCCCGACGAGTTGCAGCCGGGCAGGCAGTCCTTTGTATTGCTCTCCAGTGTGATCCGCTCGCACCTGCACGAGTTGTTTCCGGGGACCAACGTCGGCAATTTCTCTCAGTTTCGGGTGACACGTGACTCCGACCTGGAGGTCGACGAAGACGAGGTCACCAACCTGCGGCAGGCCCTGCGCTTCGAACTCAGCCGCCGCCACTTCGGCCTGGCCATCCGGCTTGAAGTTATCAACTCCTGCCCAAAGTCCTTGTCGAGCATCCTGCAAAGACAATTCGATATTCCCGACGAGGCGGTTTTTCGCGTGAACGGTCCGGTCAACCTGGTGCGGCTGGCGCAACTGATTGACCAGGCGCAAGGAGCCAACCTGAGGTTTCCGCGCTTCGAGCCCGCTTGGCCCCGAGGCCTGGCCAGCAGAAGCCAGCCGCTGATGCCTCAGATCCGAGAGCGGGATGTACTGCTGCACCATCCCTTCGAGACGTTTGAGCCCGTGCTCCAACTCTTGCGCGAGGCGGTGGCCGACCCGGATGTTCTGGCCATCAAGCAGACCATCTACCGCACCGGTGGACAGTCGGAGTTGATGGAGCTGTTGCTGGAGGCGGCACGCCGGGGCAAGGAGGTATTGGCCGTCGTGGAGTTGAAGGCACGCTTTGACGAAGAGGCCAACATCGACTGGGCTGATCGGCTGGAGGCCGTGGGTGCGCAGGTGGTGTACGGCGTGGTGGGCCTGAAAACCCACGCGAAGATGCTGATGATCACCCGGCGGGAAGCCCACAAGCACCACAGGTCCAAAAAGCATCAAGAGGCTTCGGCCCCGGTACACAAGAACGCACACGGCAAGGCCTCGACACTGGGGCTGCGCCACTATCTGCACCTGTCAACGGGCAACTACAACGCGGCCACGGCGCGCCTGTACACCGACCTGGCCTTGATGACCTGCAACCCGGCGCTCACCCACGATGCACAAGCGCTTTTTCGGCACCTCTCCAGCCTGGCAGACTTGCCCAAACTGAAGAAGTTGCTGGTGGCGCCAGCGGGACTGCACCGCGGCATGCTGCGTCACCTGGACCGCACCATCGCTGCAGCTCGCAAGGGTGTGTCCGCTCGCGTGGTCATCAAGTGCAACGCACTGACAGACCCCGAGTTGATGCAAGGCCTGATTCAGGCCTCACAGGCGGGCGTGCGGATCGATCTGATCATCCGCGGAGCCTGCATGTTGGCTCCCGGCGTCCCAGGATTGACCGAGAACATCCGCATTCGCTCCGTCGTCGGCCGCTTCTTGGAGCACAGCCGCGTCTTCTACTTCCGCTGGGGGGAGCATGCGCATGAAGAGGCTTTGTGGCTGTCCAGTGCGGACTGGATGGGCCGCAACATGCACCGCCGCATCGAGTTGGCGTGGCCGGTGGACCACCCCGAGTTGCGACAGCGGGTGATCGACGAGGCTTTGGTGCCCTACCTGCACGATCAGCGTGGATCCTGGGAATTGGGCCCCATGGGCCAGTACCAGCATCGGGATCCCAAGGGGCTGCACGCGCAGCTGGAGCTCATGAAGCGGTATTCGACATGGACCTGATCCTTTGGCGCCACGCTGAGGCCGTCCCTGGCAGCGACACCCTGGCCGACCTGGACCGGCCGCTCACGCCCAAGGGACAGCGCCAAGCAAAGCGCATGGGCGAGTGGCTCAACCGGGTGTTGCCTGAGAGCGCGCGGATTCTGGTGAGCCCGGCGCTGCGGACACAAGCGACTGCTGAGGCCCTTGAAAGGCGGTTTAAGACGGTGGCGGGGCTCGCGCCGGACGGCACGATCGAGCACCTGTTGACGGAGACCCGCTGGCCGCAGGCGCGCGATGTGACGGTCGTGGTGGGCCATCAGCCCACCTTGGGTTTGGCGGCGGCCTACCTGATGGGCGCCGCCCACGTCACCGCCGATAACGCCTGGCGTATCAAGAAGGGCGCCATCTGGTGGATCCGCGCCAAGACGATGGCATCTGGCGAGCTGGTGGTGACGACCGTGGCGGTGAGAACCCCCGACCTTCTCTAACTTCGGGTCAGTCGGCCCAGCGCAGCCGCAGCAACCCGGCCTTGGCCCAAACGGCCACCTCTTCTCGGAGCAGATGCTGCGTGCGCAGTTCGGCGGGAGTCAGGCGCCGCTCCCTTGCGTCTTGGCCCCATGACAGCTCCACCTCGCCCTGGCGGTCACGCTTCACATGCAACTTCACCTTGGCCGCCTGGTGCCGGCCATGGCAGCACAAGACCGCCAGGCGCAGGCACAACAGCAGCAGGGTGAAATCCTTTCGCCAAACGCTTCGAGAGGCGCGAAACCGCAACCAATTCCTGGCGATGGCCGAGCCCGTGCTGGGCGTGCCGATTGAGGTGATCTCGGGTCGCGAAGAGGCACGGCTGATCTATGCGGGTGTTTCGCACCTGCACCCCAGCGACAAGCCGCGGATGGTGATCGACATCGGGGGCCGGTCCACGGAGTTCGTCCTGGGCCAGGGGCTCAAGCCCGGTGCGGCCGAGTCCTTTGGAATCGGCAGCCAGTCCGTCACCCAACGCTACTTCGGGGACGGTCACCTGACGGCCGAGGCCTTTCGGGATGCTCAAGTGGCGGCCGGTGCCGAGTTTGAGGAAGCGGAGAAGATCTTCACCCCAGACCGATGGAGCGAGGCACTGGCCTCTTCGGGCACTGCGGGTGCGGTCTCTGCCTTGTTGGCTGTTCACGGCGTGACGGACGGCCGATTGACGCCTTCCGCATTGGCCTGGTGCATCGAGCGCTGCATCGAAGCCGGGCACATTGA
>RGEP01000233.1 GCA_009918225.1 Betaproteobacteria bacterium
GCCGCGCTCGGTGCTGACATCGCCGAGCGCGGCATGATGCTCACCGGTGGCGGCGCGCTGCTGCGCGACTTGGACCGTTTGTTGAGCGAGGAAACCGGCCTGCCCGTGTTGGTGGCCGAGGACCCGCTGACCTGCGTGGTCAAGGGCTGCGGCCTGGCGCTGGAGCGCATGGACCGCTTGGGCGGCATCTTCACCTCCGAGTAACAACCCCCATGCCTGCCGGCGTTGCAGCCGGCGGGCGCGCAAGGCTGGCATCGTGGCCCCACCGGGAACCCTCGACCGCACCCCACCGCCGTTCTTCCGGCAAGGTGCCAGCGCGCGCAGCCAACTGGCCCTGTGTGCGGCCCTGGCGGTGTTCTTGATGGTGGCCGACCACCGTCTGCAGATCACCCAACCGCTGCGCGCCACGCTGGCCACCATTTTGTTGCCTCTGCAGCACGCGGCCTTGTGGCCCGCGCGCCTGCTGGACACCCTGGGCGACTACGGCTCGGGCCTGGGCGAGGCCGTTGCGCAGAACGCCGCCTTGCGTCAACGGCTGACCGCACAGAGCGAAGCCATCACGAGGGCCGCTCGCCTGGAAGCTGAAAACGCCGAGCTGCGTGCCCTCATGGGCCTGCGGCCTGCAGTGCCACCGGACACGGTACAGGCCGAGGTGCTATTCGAAGCCGCAGACCGCTACTCGCGCAAGGTCATGATCAGCCGTGGTTCCTTGGCTGGCATCACCCTGGCGGCGCCGGTCATTCACGAGGCGGGCCTGGTGGGCCAGGTGACCAGGGTCTACCCCTGGTCGGCTGAGGTCACGCTGCTGCAGGACCAGCAAATCTCGGTGCCAGTGCTCAACCAGCGCACCCGTCAACGTGGTGTGGCCTTTGGCGATGGGAGCGACAGGCCGAAACCAGCTTTGCCCGCATCGAACTGGCGCCAGTTGCCAGTGCCGATGGGCGTCGGCATGTGCTGGTCTTGCCCATCAAGCCGCGCAGCGTGGACAAGGCGGAGCAGGGCATCAAGGGTGACCGGCCGGAGAAGGCTGATAAAGCCGGGAAGGCCGAAAGCGCGGAAAAAGCTGATACGGGGCCGCGCACACCATGATCATGCCGCGCGCCTCCGGGCAGTTGCTGCTGCCGGCCAACCCCCTGTTCGTCTGGGGATCGATTCTGTTTGCGCTGCTGGTCAACCTCCTGCCGGCGGGCCACGCGACGTGGATGCCCGATATGTTGGCCCTGGTGGTGGTGTTCTGGAACGTGCATCAGCCGCGCCGTGTGGGCGTGGTGGCGGCCTTCTTCTGTGGCGTCTTGATGGATGTGCACCAGGGCGCCTTGTTGGGCCAGCATGCGCTGTCCTACACCCTCTTGGGCTATGGCTCGGTGGTGCTGCACCGGCGTCTGTTGTGGTTCGGGCTGGGCGGCCAGATGGCCCATGTGCTGCCGATGTTCTTGCTCGCGCAGGCCTTGTCGACCTCCATTCGGCTGGCCGCCGGTGGCATGTGGCCCGATTGGGGCGCCGTGGCGGCCCCCTTGATTCAGACCCTCTTGTGGCCCGTGGCCTCGGCGCTGCTCTTGGCGCCGCAGCGCCGCGCCCATGACCACGACGAGAACCGCCCCTTGTAGGGCAGGCCGCCGCGCATGACGGAGATCAAGAACGTTGAACTCGAGCTGGCGCGGTTTCGTGAGCGGCTGTTCATCGTGGGCGTGTGCATTGGCCTGGCGGTGCTGTTGTTGGCCGGGCGTGCGGTGGTGCTTCAGGTGCTGCGGCATGAAGACCTGGCTGCACGGGCCGAGGCCAATCGCACCGCCATCCTGCCCATCGTGCCCAACCGCGGGCTGATCGTGGACCGCAATGGCGTGGTGCTGGCCAGCAACTATTCGGCCTACACCTTGGAGATCACGCCTTCAAAGGTGAAGAACCTGGAAGCCACGCTGGACGCCTTGGCCGAAGTGGTGGACATCCAGCCCCAGCACCGGCGCCGCTTCAAGCGGATGATGGAGGAGAGCAAACGATTTGACTCGCTGCCCATCCGCTCGCGCCTGACCGACGAGGACGTGGCCCGTTTTTCAGCCCAGCGCTTTCGCTTTCCGGGCGTGGAGTTGCGCGCGCGGCTGTTTCGCCACTACCCCATGGGCGAGACCGGCAGCCACTTGGTGGGCTACATCGGCCGTATCAACGCCGCTGAGAAGGCGGCGATGAACGACTGGGAAGACGAGGACCTGGCCAACTACCGCGGCACCGAATACATCGGCAAGCTGGGCGTGGAACAGCGCTACGAGCGGCAACTGCACGGGATCACCGGCTATCAGGAAGTGGAGACCAGCGCCGGCGGGCGAGCCATCCGGCGCCTGAACAGCCGTGGCGCCACACCCGGCAACACCGTGATGATGAGCGTGGACATCCGGCTGCAATGGCTGGTTGAACAGCTCTACGGCAACCGCCGTGGCGCGCTGGTGGCCATCGACCCGCGCAACGGTGAGGTGCTGGCCCTGGTCAGCAAGCCCACCTTCGACCCCAACCTGTTTGTCGATGGCATCGATGCCGACAGTTGGCGCGAGCTCAACGAGAGCATCGACAAGCCCTTGCTCAATCGGGCGCTGCGTGGCACCTACCCGCCCGGCTCGACCTTCAAGCCCTTCATGGGACTGGCGGCGCTGAACACCGGCAAACGCAACATCGAAACCAGCATCAACGACGGCGGCACCTTCACCTTCGGGGGGCATGTTTTTCGCAGCCACGGCGACAAGGGCTTGGGCCCAGTCAACCTCTACACCAGCATCGTCAAGTCCAGCAACGTGTACTACTACTCGCTGGCCAATGAGATGGGCGTGGACCTCATGCACGAGCAGCTCTCGCCCCTGGGCTTCGGGCGGCGCACCGGCATCGACTTGGAAGGCGAGGTTACCGGCGTGCTGCCGTCCACCGAGTGGAAGCGGCGCACCTACCGCAAGCCCGAGCAACAGCGGTGGTACGCCGGTGAGACGATTTCCTTGGGCATCGGCCAGGGCTACAACAACTTCACCATGCTGCAGCTGGCGCATGCCCTGTCCACGGTGGTGTCGGGTGGACAGCGCCACGCCCCCCGGGTGGTGCGCGAGGTGCAGGATGTGGTTTCGAGCGAACGCACCCCTGCAGACCGGCCTGCACTCGATGCCCTGCCCTTCAAGCCTGAGCATGTGGAGGCCATTCGGCGGGCGATGTTTGGCGTGACCCAGGAGGGAACCTCCACCCGGGTGTTCGCCGGTGCCGCCTACA
>RGEP01000234.1 GCA_009918225.1 Betaproteobacteria bacterium
AGTCGCACGCCTGGAAAGCGTGTGTGGGTTAATAGCCCACCGCGGGTTCGAATCCCGCTCTCTCCGCCAAATCGGCCTCGAAAAACGCGCCCCTTGCTGTCTTGGGCGCGTTTTTTTTCGCCTCGTGCGCCTCGGTGAGCCAAGCGTGAGCCTGCGAGGTCACCCTGTAGACCCGGCCGCCTCAGACGGGACGCCCCCGGCCAACCCCGTGCCCCCAAGGGTGCTGGCGGTGCTCTTGGCGGCGCAGTTCTGTGGAACGTCCCTGTGGTTTGCCGCCAATGCGGTGATGCCCGACCTGGAGGCTGTGCATGGGTGGCCACCGCAAACCGCTGCGGCGTTGACGTCCACCTTGCAGTTGGGCTTTATTGCCGGCACGCTCTTCTTTGCCCTGTTGGCCATTGCCGACCGTTTCCCACCCCGTTGGGTGTTTTTGGTGTGCAGCTTGGGTGGCGCGGCCTGCACCTTGGGATCTGGTTGGTGGGCGCATGACCTGGCCGGGCTAAAGGTGTGGCGTGGTGCGGCGGGCTTTTGCTTGGCCGGTATCTACCCCGTGGGGATGAAGATCGCTTCACAGTGGTACCGCCAGGGCTTGGGTCATGCCTTGGGCTGGCTGCTGGCCGCCTTGGTCTTGGGCTCGGCTTCGCCACATGCGCTGCGCGGCCTGGCAGCGCTCGGGGCCGAGGTGCAGTGGCAGTGGGTCTTCCCAGGCGTGGCCGCGCTGGTCATCTTTGGGGGTGTGCTGCAGTTCGTTTGCTTGCCCGATGCGCCGGGCGCGCGAAACCTCGAGCGTCACGCGCAAGGCTTCGATGTTCGCGCCTTGGCCACGGTATGGACCGACCGCCGCGTTCGGGCTTCGGTGTTTGGCTACTTCGGCCACATGTGGGAGTTGTACGCGATGTGGGTCGCGGTTCCCTTGCTCTTGTCTGCGCGCCTGGAGGGTGCGGCCGTCTCGTTCCTTGCTTTTTTGGTCTTGGGGTCTGGCGCCGTGACCTGCGCTTGGGGTGGGCAATGGTCTCGGCGTTGGGGCAGTGCCCGTGTGGCGGCCGGCTTCTTGCTGACCAGCGGCGTTTGCGCCCTGCTGGCACCGTGGATGGTGGAGGGCCCCGACGTGGTGTTTTACACCTGGCTCTTGGTGTGGGGCCTCAGCGTGTCCTCGGACTCGCCACAGTTTTCGGCCTTGACGGCGCGCAATGCCCCAGCCCATGCGGTGGGCAGCGTGCTGACCTTGACCAACAGCATTGGTTTTTCCATCTCCATCATCAGCATCGAGTGGATTTCACACCTGTTGGAAGCCTGGCCCGTGGCGCAGCTGATGCCACTGCTGGCCGTGGGCCCGGTGGTGGGCTTGTGCATGCTCAAGCCGTTGCTGGCAGCGCCCAGCAGCAAGCTCAGCCAGGCCGTCCAAGCCCCCCCGGACAAGGGTTAGCACCAGTCCTGCCGTGGTGCGGTGTGGCTAGTATTGCCCTCGGGCTTGCTGTTCGCCCCCATCGGTCGTGCAGCGAAGCCCCTTCCTAAAAACAAGTTGCAGGAGACTTCATGCGAGACCTTGGACGTACTACTTCCACGCAGCGCCGCGCACCGCGCCTGCTGCCCCTGGCCATCCTGGCCGTGGCCGGTCTGATGACCGGTGGCATGGCTGCCGCCCAGACCGTCACGGTCAAGGCTGAAGAATTCCAAAAGACCGATATGCCCTGGGACATGGCCTTCCTGCAGGACGGCACCATGTTCTTCACTGAGAAGTGCAAGGGCCTGTCGGTGCGCCTGCCCTCGGGCAAGGTCCAGGCCCTGTTGGGGGTGGGCGGCAGCACAGGCTACGGCACCGTGCGCGCAGACCTGTTCTGCGACGGGCAAGCCGGGGTGCAAGGCGTGGCCATCGACCCGCAGTTCTCTTCCAACCGCTTTGTGTACCTGTACGCCAGTTCCAAAGGCCCGAACCGGACCTATGGCGGCTACAACAACATCGTGATGCGGATGAAGGTTGACGCGGCCCTGGCCAATGTGTCGGACATCGTCGAGATCATCAACGACATCGGCTACAAGCCCGCGAAGTCCAACCATCCCTTTGGCGGCCCTGGTGCCCACAATGGTGGGCGTCTTCGCTTCAATCCGGGCGATGGGTTCCTCTACGTGACCACGGGTGACAACCACCACGGTGAGGGCCCGCAAAGCCCCACGGCCATTCGCGGAAAGGTGTTGCGTGTCGACCGTGACGGCAAAGCTGCACCGGACAACAAGCCCCCTGCTGGCTTTGACAAGCGCATCTTTGCCTATGGCTTCCGCAACCCGCAAGGCATCGCCTTCCGTCCGGGCACCAACGAGGTCTTCATCTCGGAAAACGGCCCGTGGCATACCGACGAGGTGACCAAGCTGGTCAACGGTGGCAATGGTGGCTGGGACCCGCGTGACAACCGCAATGGCCGTGGCCCCTGCCCGGACAACTACTGCGGCTATTCGCCCAACCAAATGGGCGCCTTGCCCCAGGCCGAGCGCAGCGCCTTCATGCCCATGACAGACCTGAAAACGTACCCGAACGCACTGAAGCCGGCCTGGACGAACAACGGCCTGTCGCAGGGCATGTGCGGCAGCGTGTTCTTGGTGGGCAAACAGTGGAAGCAGTGGGAAGGCCGCCTGGCCGTGGGCTATGCCGGCATTGGCATCCATGGCACCCCGACGGGCAACCGCATCGACATCCTGGACATCAGCAAGGACGGTTTGACGTCCAAGCGTGAAGAGCTGTCGTGGCCCACCTTTGCGGGCCGTCTGCGCCACGTTTCCCTGGGCCCAGACAACGCCCTGTACGTGGCCGATGAGTCCAGCGGCATGATCTACCGCGTCACGCCGAACTGATCGGGTCAGCCAAGAGGGGCGCTGCGCACCGCAGCGCCTCTTTTTTTGTCTGCCAGAACGTGAACCAGGGCTGCCGACCGTTGTGGGCGCCCATAGAAAGAGTGAAGGAGTGGGAATGATTCAGATGGCAACGCGCGAGGTGGGCGGCGGCTTGCCGGCCACGCCGATGGGACCTGCCCAGGCAAGAAGGGCCTGGGTTTCAGTGCCCGCCGTGGCCGCACTGTTGACGGGTCTCGTGGGCTTGAGCGAAACCGCACAGGCGCAGGCCGATACGCAAGCGTTGCAGAACCTGATGCTGCGCAACAACTGCATGGCCTGTCACCTGATCGACAAGCGCAAGTACGGTCCGCACTTTCAGGAAGTGGCTGCGAAGTATGCGGGCCAATCCGG
>RGEP01000235.1 GCA_009918225.1 Betaproteobacteria bacterium
CAGGTCCACGATGACCGCGTCGGCCCCGCTGGCCAGGGCCTTGGGGATGCGGTCGGCTCGGGTGGCGGGCACGAACAGGGCCGTGCGCGCGTCCAAGCCCTTCAAAGGTAAAGCGTTGAGGCTCATGCCCCGAGCATGCCTGCCCAGGGCACGGTGCGCCATTGCAAAGCGGCGAAGGTCGGCTTAGGCGGCCGTCAAGGCGCGGCCCCTAAGCCGCCGCCCCAAGCCCATGGCCATTCGCCACACCATCCGCAACAGCACCAGCGTGGCCAAAATCTCCAAGCCCGTCACCAGCACCGCCCACGCCACACCCCGGCCGGCACTGCGCCGGTTGAACTTCTCGAACAGATGGTCACGCATCAGCTCGATGGAGTCGTAGAAGCTGGGGATCACCAAGAGTGTGAGGATGGTGGAGGTGATGGTGCCACCGATGATGGCCACGGCCAGGGGCCGGTAGAACTCTCCGCCTTGTCCCATGCCGATGGCCACCGGCAGCATGCCCGCAATCAGCGCAAAGGTCGTCATCAAGATGGGCCTCAAGCGCTTGCGCCCCGCCGTCATCAGGGCCTCTTCGCGGTCCACCCCTTCGGCCTCCAGCACCCGTGCCGCGTCCAGCAACAAAATGGCGTTCTTGGCCACCAAGCCCATGAGCATGATCACGCCGATCAGGCTCATCAGGTTCAGAGTCGAGCCGGTCAAGAGCAGGGCCACCACCACCCCAATGAGCGACAGGGGCAGCGAGAGCATCACCGCCATCGGAGCGGTGAAAGAGCCGAACTGCATCACCAAGATCAGGTACATGAGCGCCACGCCCGAGACCAGGGCGATGCCCATTTGCTTGAAGACCTCTTGCTGGTCCTTGGAGGCCCCGGCCAGGTCGATGTCGTAGCCCGGCGGGAAATTCATGGACTTGGCCAGCTTCACCGCATCGGCCGTCACCTCGCCCGGCGAGCGGCCCTGCACATTGGCCGCCACGCCCACGCTGCGCTTGCCGTCGATGTGCTCAATGCGCGAGGGCGCCTTGCCCATGGTCACATTGGCAATCTGGGACAGCGGCACCGTTTGCCCGGTGGTGCCGATGGGCACCGGCAGCCGCTCAATGTGGCTGGCATCCAAGCGGTCTGCGGGCATCAGCCGCACGGCCACGTCGCGCGCCTCGCCGCTGGGGTCCACCCAATCGCCCGCCTCCACACCCGCAAAGGCCACGCGCAGGGTGTTGGTGACATCACCCGCAGAAATGCCCAGGGCCGCGGCCAGCCCTCGATCCAGTTCAATCTGCAACTCATTTTGCGGCGACTGCAAGGACAAGGCCACGTCCACCGCGCCGGGTACCTGGCGCAGGCGGTCCATGTAGTCTTCGGTGAGCTGCAGCAGCTTGCGGGAATCCGGCCGCGGTCCATGTAGTCTTCGGTGAGCTGCAGCAGCTTGCGGGAATCCGGCCCCGTGAAGCGGATTTGCACCGGTTTCTGAGCGCCCCCGGCCAGGTCGTCGAGCACCGAGTATTCAGCGCCCACCAACACCTCGATCTTGCGGCGCAGGTCCTTGCCCACCTCCACCGTCAGGCGCTTGCGCGATTTGCGGTCGCCGATGTCCACGTACACCCGGCCGCCGTTGACATTGACCTGCGCATTGGTGGCCTGCGTCTCTGGCAGCTCACGCGCCAGGGCCGCGGCGGCCTCCACCTTGCGCCGCGCATATTCCAGGCTGGTCGAAGGCGGGGTGCGCACATCGATGGCCAAGATGCCGTAATCCGACACCGGCAAGAAACTGGTGCCCCCAAACTTGCCTTGCAGGAACAAGGCGCCGACAAAGCTGACGATGGCAAACACCGTCATCCAGCGGCGGTGGTGCAAGGCCCACTCAATCACCCGGCCATAGCGGTCGGCTTGGTGGTCGAACCAGTCATTGAAGCGCTGCAAGAACCGGGTGATGCCCGTCTTGGGCGCGTGCTCGTGTCCGGGTGGGTCGCCCCAATAGGCCGACAGCATCGGGTCCAGCGTGAAGGAGATCACCAGGCTCACCAGCACCGAGGCCACCACCGTCAAGCCAAAGGGCCGGAACCATTCGCCCGACACCCCGGGCATGAAGGCAACCGGGATGAAGACCGCCACGATGGAAAACGTGGTGGCCGCCACGGCCAGGCCGATTTCGGCGGTGCCTTGCAGGGCCGCGGTCACCCGGTCGGCCCCCCGCTCCATGTGGCGCACGATGTTCTCCCGCACCACGATGGCGTCATCGATCAGCACACCGATGGCCAGGGACAGGCCCAAGAGGGTCATGAAGTTCAGGGTGAAGCCGCACAACCACACCGCAATGAACGAGGTCAACACCGAGGTGGGCAGCGACAAGGCCGTGATCAGGGTGGAACGCCAAGAGTTCAAAAACACATAGACCACGAACACGGTGAGCACCGCCCCCAGTACCAGCGCCTCGATCACGTTGTTCAAGCTGCGCTGTGCGTTCTTGCCCCCGTCTTCGGTGATGGCAATGGCGGAGCCCTCGGGCAGCTCGGCCTGAATGGTCTTGACCAGGGCGCGCACTTCATCGGCCACCGACACGGTCGAGGCCTCACGCGAGCGCACGATCGACATGCCCACATTGGGCTGGCCGTTGCGCTGGCTCAACGAGGTCACCTCGGCAAAGCCGTCCTGAATCACCGCCAGTTGGCCCAGGCGGATCAGTTCGGCGCCGTTGCGCCGCACCACGATCTGCGCGAATTCCTCGGGTTTGTCCAGCCGGCCCAAGAGGCGGATGCTTTGGTCTTCCAGCGTGCCCCGGACCTTGCCCACCGGTGCAGCCGCGTTTTGCTGGCGCAAGGCGTTGATCACCTCGTTGACGGTGACGTTGAGCTCTCGCATCTTCTGCGCTTGCAACAGCACGCTGAGTTCGCGCTTGAGCGAGCCGTACACATTGACCTGGGCCACCCCTGAAATGGCCCGCTCCACGGTCTCGGGCGAGGCCCCGGGGTAGGGAATGTTGACCACCAACAGCGGCAGCGCCACATCGGGTCGCTCGTTGACCTTGAGCTTGCTCAAGGCCAAGAGCCCCATCGCCATCAGGCCCAGGATGAGCACCACCGTGGCCACCGGTCGGCGGACACTGAAATTCGACAGAAACATCGCTCAGCCCTCGCGCACGGTGTAGCGCTGGCCATCCACCGGGCGGCTGCCCGGGCTGCGCAAAACCTGGTCACCGGCCTTCAGGCCCTGGGTCACCACGAACAGGCCGGT
>RGEP01000236.1 GCA_009918225.1 Betaproteobacteria bacterium
AGAGCCGGTGAAGGTCGGCGTTGCCCGAACCTTGCCCAATGGCGTGGAGGTGACCCTCACCCGAGCGGGCCGCGCGCCCTTGTCCTACCCGGCAGCCACCGACTCCGTGAGGGTCCACTACGAGGGCACGTTTGAGGACGGCCGGGTGTTTGACTCGTCCTACGAGCGCAAACAGCCGGCCACCTTCCCCCTCAACCGCGTGATTCCTTGCTGGACCCAGGGTGTGCAGCAGATTCCGGTGGGCGGCGCGGCCACGCTGAACTGCCCGGCCGCCACGGCCTACGGTGAGCGCGGTGCCGGTGGGGGCAAGATCCCACCCAACACCCCCTTGCGTTTCAAGGTGGAGTTGTTGGAGATTGTGGGCCGTTGAAATGACAAGTAGGCGCTTGCTTACTTTGAAGTTGATCGGCAAACCCACGGGGTCGAGGTCGACGCCAAGGGGCGCCAGGGACGGGGTGTGACACACTGCTGACGTGACTTGTCACGAAACCGTCACACACCGCCCGTAGAGTGTGGCGCTCTCTTTCCACGATCCCACAGGTTCCGTCAGATGTCCTTCCTGAAAACTTGGTCGCGGACCGCCCTGGCCGCGGCTGTTGTGTTCCCCTTGCTGTCCGGCCTGGCCTGCGCCCAGGACGTCACCGGTGCCGGCGCGTCGTTCCCAGCACCGGTTTACGCGAAATGGGCCGATGCGTTTCACAAAGCATCGGGTGCCCGTGTGAACTACCAATCGGTGGGCTCCGGCGCTGGCATCAAGCAGATCAAGGGCAAGACGGTCGACTTTGGTGCAACCGACATGCCCCTGAAGGACGAGGAGCTCAAGGCCGATGGTCTGGTCCAGTTCCCCATGGTCATCGGTGGTGTGGTTCCGGTGGTGAACATCAAGGGCATCGCTCCGGGCCAAATCAAACTGACCGGCTCGGTGCTGGCCGACATTTACCTTGGCAAGGTCACCAAGTGGAACGATGCGGCGATCACGGCGCTCAACCCCGGGGTCAACCTGCCCGACAGCACGATTGCCCCGGTGCGGCGCGCCGATGGATCGGGCACCAGTTTCCTGTTCACCCACTACCTTTCACAGGTGAGCGCCGACTGGAAAGCCAAGGTGGGCGAAGGCACGGCGGTGAACTGGCCCACCGGTGCGGGCGGCAAGGGCAATGAAGGCGTGGCCGCCTTTGTGCAGCGTCTGCCCAATTCGATCGGCTATGTGGAGTACGCCTATGCGAAGCAGAACCGCATGTCGCATGTGCTGCTGCAGAACAAGGATGGCGTGTTCGTGGCGCCGGACGACCTGACCTTCAAGGCCGCCGCCGCCAATGCCCAATGGGCCAAGACCTTCAACCAGGTCTTGACCCAGCAACCGGGCAAGGACAGCTGGCCCATCACCGGTGCAACCTTCATCCTGATGCACGCCCAGTCGGCCAAGCCCGCCCAATCGGCTGCGGCTCTGAAGTTTTTCGGTTGGGCCTTCGACAAGGGTGATGCCATGGCCACCGAGCTTGAGTACGTGCCCTTGCCCGACCCGGTGAAGGCCTTGGTCCGCAAGTCCTGGACCGGCATCAAGTGATGATGAAGGGTTGGGGAGACCGTCTCTTCGCTGCGGCGGCCACGGCTGCTGCAGCGCTGACCTTGGCCCTGATGGCGGGTATCTTGGGCTCGCTGGTGGTGGGCGCCGGGCCGGCCATTGAGGCGTTTGGCCTGGGCTTCTTGACCTCGGCCGTTTGGGACCCCGTCAACAACCAATACGGCGGTCTGGTGATGATCTATGGCACGCTGGCCACCTCGCTGATTGCCTTGGTGATCGCGGTGCCGGTGTCCTTTGGCATTGCCCTGTTTCTGACCGAGCTGTCCCCGGGCTGGCTCAAGCGTCCCTTGGGCATTGCCATCGAGCTGCTGGCGGCCGTACCGTCCATCGTGTATGGCATGTGGGGTTTGCTGGTGTTCGGTCCCGTGTTGGCCACCTATGTGCAGCAGCCGCTGCAAGCGGCCTTCACAGGCGTTCCGGTGCTCGGTGCGCTGGTGGCGGGCCCGCCGGTGGGCATCGGCATTCTGTCGGCCGGCATCATCTTGGCCATCATGATCATCCCCTTCATTGCCTCGGTGATGCGCGACGTGTTTGAGGTGACGCCGCCCATGCTCAAGGAGTCGGCCTATGGGCTGGGCTCCACCACCTGGGAGGTGGTCTACAAGATCGTGCTGCCCTACACCAAGGCCGGTGTGGTGGGCGGCATCATGTTGGGCCTGGGCCGTGCGCTGGGCGAGACGATGGCCGTGACGTTTGTGATCGGCAACATGAACCAGTTGGACTCGCTGTCCCTGTTTGAGGCGGCCAACTCGATCACCTCGGCCCTGGCCAACGAGTTTGCTGAAGCTAACGAAGGCTTGCACCAAGCATCCCTGATCTACCTGGGGCTCGTACTGTTCTTCATCACCTTTGTGGTGCTGTCCTGTTCCAAGATTCTGCTGGCTCGCATGAAGCGTGCTGAAGGAGCACGCTCATGAGCACTTCGATCGCATTCGATGCCAGCCGCCTGGCCCACCACCGCCGCCGAAAGTGGGTCAACCAGGTGGCCCTGGCGCTGTCGCTGGCGGCCATGGCCTTTGGCGTGTTTTGGCTCATCTGGATTCTGATCGAGACCGTGCGCCTGGGCCTGGGCGGCCTGAGCCTGGCGGTGTTCACCGAGATGACGCCGCCGCCCATGGCGGAGACCGGAGGCCTGGCCAACGCCATCTTCGGCTCGCTGACCATGGTGGCCCTGGCCACGTTGTTGGGCACGCCCATCGGCGTGATGGCCGGGGTGTACCTGGCCGAGTACGGCAAGACCACCTGGCTGGGCCGCATCACGCAGTTCATCAACGACATCCTGTTGTCAGCGCCTTCGATCGTGATCGGCCTGTTCATTTACGCGGTGGTGGTGGCCCGGGTGAAGAGCTTCTCGGGGTTTGCGGGCATCCTGGCCTTGGCCCTGATCGTGATTCCGGTGGTGATCCGCACCACCGAGAACATGCTGTCGCTGATCCCCAACGCCCTGCGCGAGGCTGCCTACGCCCTGGGCACGCCCAAGTGGAAGGTGATCAGCGCCATCACGCTCAAGGCGGCCCGTGCGGGTGTGATCACCGGCGTGCTGCTGGCCGTGGCGCGCATTGCGGGCGAGACCGCGCCGCTGCTGTTCACCGCGCTGTCGAACCAGTTCTGGACCAGCAACCTGGGCGAGCCCATGGCCAGC
>RGEP01000237.1 GCA_009918225.1 Betaproteobacteria bacterium
CCGCGGGCAGCGCCGGTGATCAGGGCGACTCGGTTGTGGGGTGCATTCATCCGGTCATCTTAGACCGGTGCAGGCTCCACGGCCACGGCGCAGTACTTGACCTCGGCGATCTTGGCCACCGGGTCCAGGGCGGGGTTGGTCAAGAGGTTGGCCGCTGCTTCGGCATAGGCGAAGGGAATGAAGACGGTGTCGGCCGGGGTCGCTTCGTCGGCGCGGGCCATCAGCTCGATGCGCCCCCGGCGCGAAGACACCCGCAGCCGCTGCCCCGCTTGCACACCCAGGCGGGCCAGCGTCAGCGGGTGCAGGCTGACCGTGGGCTCGGGCTCCAAGGCGTCGAGCACCGTGGCATGCCGGGTCATCGAGCCGGTGTGCCAGTGCTCCAACTGCCGCCCCGTGATCAACACAAAGGGGAACTGCGCGTCGGGCCGCTCGGCGGCGAAACTCAGGGCCGACGGCACCAGGCGTGCGCGCCCGCTGGCCGTGGGAAAGTGGTCGGTGAACACCACCGCTTGGCCGGGATCAGCATCGTCGGCGCAGGGGTAGGTGACCGCCCCATCGCGCTGCAGCCGCGCCCAGCTGATGCCGGCGATGGACGGCATCACCGAGCGCATCTCGTCGTGCACCGCCCCCACGCCGGCTTCACCGCCCAGCGGGTCGATGCCGTAGGCCCAGGGCAGTCCCAGGCGCTGCGCCAGCTGCTCCAGGATCCAAGCATCGGCACGCGCGCCGGTGTTCGGATCGCCCTCTTCATTGCCCGGGGGCAGCAGCGCCGGGCGGCCCAGCTGCATGAGCCGGTCGGTGTTGGTCACCGTGCCGGTTTTTTCAGGCCAGGCGCTGGCCGGCAGCACCACATCCGCCAGGGCGGCGGTTTCGGTGAGGAAGATGTCCTGCACCACCAGGTGTTCCAGCGCAGCCAAGGCCTGCCGCGCGTGGCCCGCATCGGGGTCGCTCATCGCCGGGTTCTCCCCTTCGATGAACATGCCGCGCACCGTGCCGGCGTGGATGGCCTTCATCACCTCCACCACGGTCAGGCCCGGCTCGGCGGGCAGTGCGCCTTCGGCCAGGCCCCATCACCCCCATGCCCCACAGAATCATGCTGGCGCGGCTGGTGGCAAAGGTGCGGGCCACTTCGCGCAAGGTGGGCGCATCAATCCCGCACACCGGCGCCATGGCCTCCGGGCTGAAGTCCTTCAGATGCCGTTTCAGGTCCTCGAAGTCTTCGGTGCGCTCGCGCACGAAGGCCTCGTCCACCAAACCCTCGTCCACGATGGTGTGCAACAGGGCGTTGAGCAAGGCCACGTCGGTGTCGGCCTTGAAGGCCAGGGTGCGCCAGGCCTGGCGCTGCAGCTCGGTGCGGCGCGGGTCGGCCAGGATCAGCTTGGTGCCCTGGGCCACCGCGTTCTTGATGAAACTGGCGGCCACCGGGTGGTTGACCGTGGGGTTGGCGCCGATCAGCAGCACCACCTCGGCCTGCGCCACGTCGCGCACCGGGTTGCTCACCGCGCCCGAGCCGATGCCTTCGAGCAGGGCCGCCACGCTGGAGGCGTGGCACAAGCGGGTGCAGTGGTCCACGTTGTGGGTGCCAAAACCGGTGCGCACCAACTTCTGGAAGAGGTAGGCCTCTTCGTTGCTGCCCTTGGCCGAACCGAAGCCTGCCAAAGCCTGGGGGCCGTGCTGGTCGCGCAAACGCCGCAGCCCCTGTGCCGCCACATCCAGGGCTTCGGCCCAGCTGGCCGGGCGGAACAACTCGGACCAATGGGCGGGCTTGAGCTTGAGCGGGTCTTTGGGCGCATCCGCACGGCGGATGAGCGGGGTGCGCAGCCGGTCGGCATGGTGCACATAGTCGAAACCGAATCGGCCCTTGACGCACAAGCGGGCCGCGTTATAGGTGAGCTGACAGCCCACGCCACAAAATGGGCACACCGAGTCCACACGCCGCGTGGGCGCCGCTGCAGCGCTGCCATTGGCCGGCGACAAGGCCCCCGTGGGGCAGGCCTGCACGCACTCGCCGCAGGCCACACAGGTGGACTCGCCCATGGGGTCGCGCTGGTCGAAGACGATTTGGGCGTGGCCGCCACGGAAGGCCAAGCCGATCACGTCGTTGCCCTGCTCGTCACGGCAGGCCCGCACACAGCGGGTGCATTGGATGCAGGCCGACAGGTTCACCGTCATGGCCGGGTGGCTGGTGTCAGCCGGCACAGCCGG
Organism: Betaproteobacteria bacterium; assembly: GCA_009918225.1. GTDB lineage: Bacteria > Pseudomonadota > Gammaproteobacteria > Burkholderiales > Burkholderiaceae_C > RFTU01. The sequence goes on from RGEP01000237.1 coordinate 2,206, forward strand.
GCGCGGGGCGAAGCGGCTGTGGGACACGCCGCGGTCCTCGCACCAGTGGTCGAGTTCGCTGTCGTGGCGCAAGGGCGCTTGGCCCTCGGGCGTGGGCGGCACGTCGGCGCGCAGCAATTCGAGCACCAGGCGCTGGGCGCGTTGCACCCGTGGCGTGGCGGTGTGCACCACCATGCCCGGCTGCACCGTGCGGCAGCACGAAGCGCTCAAGGTCCGCTCGCCCTGCACCTCCACCACGCAGGCGCGGCAGTTGCCCTGGGCGCGCAGGCCGTGTTCACCATGGTCGGGGGCGTGGCACAGGTGGGGAATGGTGGTGCCTTGGCCGCGTGCGGCCTGCCACAGCGTTTGGCCTTCCAGCGCGGTGACGGTCTTGCCGTCGATTTCCAGCTGCAGGGTCTTGAGCTCGCGCGGGGCGTTCATGGCGCGGCCTCCTGCACTTCATGGGGGAAGTAGCGGCGCACGCTGTCCATGGGGTTGGGTGCGGCCTGGCCGAGTCCGCAGATCGAGGCCTCGCGCATCACGAAGGAGAGGTCGTCCATCAGCTCGGCATTCCAGTGCGGCTGCTCCATCAGCTGCACCCGCGGTCGTGCTGGCTGAGCACCACCACCGCCATCGAGCCCACGAAGCAGCCGTGCGAGGCCAGCGTTTCCTGGCCCGCGGGCGCGCCTCCATCAAAGTCCAGGGGCAGGTGGGCCAGTGAGGCAGGCAGGATGCCGCCGCTGGCCCCGCCGGGCAGGTAGGCATACAGCTCGTGGCCACTGAGCATGCCGCCGGCGTATTCGTCGATGAGTTCGCGCACGCTGATGCCCGCAGGGGCCAGGTGCACGCCGGGCTTTTGCACCCGGCCAGACACCGAGAAGCGGCGCAGGCCGGTGCGGCCACGCCGACCGTGGGACGCAAACCAAGCGCCGCCGCGCTCCACGATGTCGCGCACCCAGCTCAAGGTTTCGTGGTTGTGGGCCAAGGTGGGGCGGCCGAACACGCCCACTTGGGCCACATAGGGGG
>RGEP01000238.1 GCA_009918225.1 Betaproteobacteria bacterium
GCCGCAATGGCAGCCGTACTCGTGATGGAAAAAGAAGGCGTGACCAACGCCTTCGGCGTGCCCGGCGCGGCCATCAACCCGCTGTACGCCGCCCTTCGCGAGCGCCAAAGCATCACCCACATCCTGGCCCGCCACGTGGAAGGCGCCTCGCACATGGCCGAGGGCTACACCCGGGCCAAGGCCGGCAACATCGGCGTGTGCATCGGCACCTCGGGCCCGGCCGGCACCGACATGATCACCGGTCTGTACTCGGCCATTGCCGACTCCATTCCCATCCTGTGCATCACCGGCCAGGCCCCGCGCGCCCGCCTGCACAAGGAAGACTTCCAGGCCGTGGACATCCAAAGCATCGCCAAGCCGGTGACCAAGATGGCCACCACGGTGCTTGAGCCGGCCCAGGTGCCGCGCGTGTTCCAACAGGCCTTCCACCTGATGCGTTCAGGCCGCCCGGGCCCGGTGCTCATCGACCTGCCCTTTGATGTGCAGATGGCCGAAATCGAGTTCGACATCGACACCTACGAGCCCCTGCCCGTGTACAAGCCGGCGGCCAGCCGCAAGCAGGTGGACAAGGCCTTGGACATGCTGATGGCCGCTGAGAAGCCCTTGATCGTGGCCGGTGGCGGCATCATCAACGCCGACGCCTCGGACCTGCTGGTGGAGTTTGCTGAGCTCACCGGCGTGCCCGTCATCCCCACGCTGATGGGCTGGGGCACGATTCCCGACGACCACCCCTTGATGGCCGGCATGTGCGGCCTGCAGACGAGCCACCGCTACGGCAACGCCACGATGCTGGCCAGCGATTTCGTCTTGGGCATCGGCAACCGTTGGGCCAACCGCCACACCGGCGGCATCGACACCTACACCAAGGGCCGCACCTTTGTGCACGTGGACATCGAGCCCACCCAGATCGGCCGGGTCTTCGAGCCGCAGTACGGCATCGTGAGCGACGCCAAGGCCGCGCTCGAACTGTTCGTGCAAGCCGCCCGCGAGCGCAAGGCCGCCGGCAAGCTCAAGAGCTTCGCCACCTGGGCCGCACGCTGCGCCGAGCGCAAGGCGCTGATGCACCGCAAGACCAACTACGACAACATCCCCATCAAGCCCCAGCGCGTGTACCAGGAGATGAACGCGGTGTTCCCACGCGACACAGTCTATGTGTCCACCATCGGTCTGAGCCAGATCGCCGCTGCGCAGTTCCTCAACATCTACGGCCCCCGCCAGTGGATCAACTGCGGCCAGGCCGGCCCCTTGGGCTGGACCCTGCCAGCCGCCTTGGGCGTGGTGGCAGCCGACCCCACCCGCACCGTGGTGGGCATCGCCGGCGACTACGACTTCCAATTCCTGATTGAGGAACTGGCTGCAGGGGCCCAGTTCAAGCTGCCCTATGTGCAGGTGCTGGTCAACAACAGCTACCTTGGCCTGATTCGCCAGTCGCAGCGCGGCTTTGAGATGGACTACTGCGTGCAACTGGCCTTTGACAACCAGAACGTGGAAGACGAGACCCTCAAGGGCTATGGTGTCGACCATCAAAAGGTGGTCGAGGGTCTGGGCTGCAAGTCCGTGCGCGTGACCGACCCCTCCAAGCTGCAAGACGCCCTGCGCCAAGCCCAGGCCACGGCACGTGAATTCAGCGTTCCGGTGGTGGTGGAGGTGATCCTGGAGAAGGTCACCAACATTGCCATGGGCGTGGAGATCGACAAGATCAACGAGTTCGAAGACATCGACTGCCGTCACCCGCAGGGCACCGAAGGTCTGGTTGCCGCCGGTCTGCTGGACTGAACGTCCGACGCTCCGAGTCCCCCGCCGGAATGGAGCATCATCCGGCGGGCGGGTCAGCCTTCAATGCCCCACACCGAAAAGCAAACCCATGACGACCTTCGCCGCCAACCTCTCGATGCTCTTCACCGAAGCCCCCTTCATCGAACGCTTCGGACGGGCCGCCCGCGCCGGCTTCACGCAGGTGGAGTGCCAGTTCCCGTATGAGGCCACGCCCGAGGCGATCAAGGCCGAACTGCAGGCCCATGGCTTGAGCCTCATCTTGCACAACCTGCCCGCTGGCAACTGGGCCGGCGGCGAGCGCGGCATCGCCTGCCACCCCGACCGCGTGGCCGAGTTCAAGGCCGGCGTGGACCAGGCCATCACCTACGCCACCGCTTTGGGCGTGAAGAAGATCAACTGCTTGGCCGGCATCAAGCCCGCGGCGGTCAGCGAAGAGCAGGCGCGCGCCACCTTGGTGGCCAACCTGCGCTACGCGGCCGGCAAGCTTGGCCAGCACGGCATCGACCTGTTGATCGAGCCGATCAACACCTTTGACATCCCCGGCTTTTTCGTCAGCACCACGCCGCCACCGAAGCTGGCCTGGGCTGGCGACAACAGTTGGCGCAGTAAGACTTTCTAGGAACCTCACATGACCTCCACCCCGCAAAAGATCGGCTTCATCGGCCTGGGCATCATGGGTGCGCCCATGGCTGGGCACCTGCTGGCCGCCGGTCACACCCTGCACGTGCACACCCGCAGCCAAGTGCCGGCAGCCCTGAGCGAAAAGGGCGCGGTGGCCTGCGCGGATGCCCGCAGCGTGGCGCAACAGGCCGACATCATCTTCACCATGCTGCCCGACACGCCGGATGTTGAGAAGGTGCTGTTCTCCGAGCATGGCCTGGCCTCGGGCCTGAGTGCGGGCAAGACGGTGGTGGACATGAGCTCCATTTCGCCCATCGCCACCAAGGACTACGCCGCCCGCATCAATGCATTGGGCTGCGAGTACCTCGATGCCCCGGTCAGCGGTGGCGAAGTTGGTGCCAAGAACGCCACCTTGTCCATCATGGTGGGCGGCTCCGAAGCCACCTTCGAACGCGTCAAGCCGCTGTTCGAGTGCATGGGCAAGAACATCACCTTGGTGGGCGGCAATGGCGACGGCCAAACGGCCAAGGTGGCCAACCAGATCATCGTGGCCCTGAACATCGAAGCCGTGGCCGAAGCCCTGTTGTTCGCCGCGCGTGCTGGCGCCGACCCGGCCAAGGTCCGCCAAGCGCTGATGGGTGGCTTTGCGGCCAGCCGCATCCTCGAGGTGCACGGCGAGCGCATGGTCAAGCGCACCTTCAACCCCGGCTTTCGCATCGAACTGCACCAAAAGGACCTCAACCTGGCCCTGAGCAGCGCGCGCGCCTTGGGCGTGAGCCTGCCCAACACCGCCACCGCC
>RGEP01000239.1 GCA_009918225.1 Betaproteobacteria bacterium
CTCTGCCACGGCCTCATCCCAGGCTTCAGCCCCAGCGAAGACCTGGGCTGCTTGGCGCCTCCTCCCAAGCTTGGCGATGACCTGTGCGCTGGTGGTGACGCTGTGGGTCACACTGAACCTCTTCGAAGGTGCCTCGGCACACTGGGCGGTGGTTGTCGAAGCATCTGCGGATGCAGACCTGGCTCATCTGCCGTGGGCCCTGGCATCCACAACAGGGATGCAGGCACTGGGAGCGCACCTTGCCGGCTTAACGCTTTGCGCGTGGCTGGCGGGGTGTGTTTGGTGGATGTCCCGTGCCTCCTGGTGGCCCAGGGGATCGTGGAGAGGCGCGCGATGAATCCACCCACGCTACCCCGCGAGTTTTCTTTTTGCCGGCTCCGGCGCTTGCATCCGAATGAGCGATGAAGCTGGAACTCGCTTCCTTGAAGAGGTGCAACGGTCGCGTCCGCTTGCCAGCCTAAGGCCTGGCCTGCCACGTCTGCCCATGCCGCAGCACGAAGAAGTCTGCGACGGACCCAGCCCTTTGCAGGGCCAAGGCCAAGTCTCGGGGCGGCTGGTCCAGCGGTTCATCGCTAAGCCCCTCAAAGGTGCCCCAGTGGATGCCCAGTGCCGCCCGCGCCTGCACGTCACCCATCACCCGCAGCGCCTCCTCTGGGTTGAGGTGCGATTCCTTCATGAACCAGCGCGGCTCATAGGCCCCGATGGCGATGGCGGCCAAGTCGAAGGGGCCGATGCGGCGTCCGATGTCCAACGTGTCGGGCGAGTAACCGAGGTCACCTGAAAACCAAAAGCGAAAGGTGGGATGCAGCACGGCCCAACTGCCCCACAAGGTTTGATGTCGGTCACCCAGCGCCCGCGCGCTCCAGTGCTGCACCGCCAGGAAGTGAAAGTCCAGCGGCTGCGTGCGCCCCTGCACCGTATGTCGATCGTCCCAGTCCAGTGCGATCACGTTGCGCTTGGCGCCCTCGATCACCGCACCTCGAACCTCGCGCGCGAACCAATGCTGAACCCCCAACGGGACCAGGAACCGCACGCCCGGGTGACGGTCCACCAAGGCTTGCACCGTTTTGGCGTCCAGGTGGTCAAAGTGGTTGTGTGAGATGACCACCACATGGATGGGGGGCAGCTGCTCGAAGGGCACACCTGGGGGCTGATGCCGCTTCGGCCCGGCAAAGCTCACGGGAGAGGCGCGCGGTCCCCAATGGGGGTCTGTGAGGATGTTCACGCCGTCGACCTGCAGCAGCACGGTGGCGTGGCCCACCCAGGTCACCCGCGCGCGTCCATCAGCGCGGTTGATCAAGCCAAGGTCGGGCTCCACACCCACGATCGGTTCTGCCGGCGGCTTGGGCAGGCCGTCGCGCAGCCGTTCCCACTGCCAGCGCCAAAGCCCTTCCTTCTCGCTGCGCTCGGCGTAGCGGTTCACGAACCCATCGGGGCGGTGGTGGGGCTTGGCCGCCTGATAGTCTGGGTTGCTGCGCGGCATGAACGAGACGCACGCGGCCACCAGGCTGCTGACCAAGAGCAAAGTGAGCCAAGCCCAACGAAGCCTCAAGATCGAGAACATTGACGCAGACCTTCAGAGAGATCGATCGATGGTGTGTAACCCAGCAGCGCACGCGCCTGCCGGGTATTCAAGGAGAAGGGATAGCCAATCAGCCGAACCGTTTCGCGCGTCAGAGGGGGATCGCCCGCTAGCCATCCCGTCGCCCACATCGCTTCCATCGCCCGGCCCGAAGCCCAGGCCACTGTAGCCGGGACCGAAAGACGGGGTGATGACAGCCCGCTGGCTTGCAGTCGTTGGGTCAGAAACTCCCGCAGGGTGATCTCTGGCCCGTCCGTGATGAAGAATGCACCGGTCGCCTCTGATGGCAACGCCAATGCAATGGCGTGGCAAAGGTTTTGCACCTGGCAGGTGGCGTACCGGTATTGGCCCTGGTTGATCCAGGCGAACTGGCCTTTGCGCACCTGCGCACCAAGGTCGGCGTCCACCGCATCACCGGGGCCCCAGATAAAGGGTGGCCTCAGTGCGATCGTCTTGAAGTGTTCACCATGAGCGGCCAGCACACGCTGCTCAGCGATGGCCTTGGTGGCTGAGTAGGGCAATTGCCGATGAGACGTCAGCGGCCAAGACTCGTCGGCGCCGATGATCGGCACCGGATCTTTCATGATGACCGATGCAGCACTGATGTGCACAAAGCGCTTGGCGCCACCTTCCTTGGCCGATTGAAGCACCTGATCGGTCAGGGTCACATTGCTGGCCTCGAAGGCCTGCCATGGCCCCCACATCTTCAGATGAGCCGCAACATGAACGACCGCCTCACAACCCTCCATCGCACGATTCAGCGCCGGTCGATCACCGTAGTCCAGACGCATCGAGGATGCACCAAGCGATCGCAGTTGAATGCACGCCTCTTCGCGCCGAGAGGGTGCGACGACCCTGTGGCCCTCCGCCAAAAGTCGACGAATCGCATGCTGCCCCACAAACCCACTTCCACCGGTGATCAAGACTTTCATGATGAGCCAGCGCCAGGCGCTCTATAGCACTGCTATAAGTATAGCGTTGATACATTAATGCGATGAATTCCCCCAGCCCCGAGCTTGGTGAAACCGCGACCCGCATCCTGACGATCGCGAGCGACTGGCTCGATCAAAACCCCGGTCAACAGCTGACGACCCGAGTCGTTTGCGCCTTGGCCGGCGTGACCGCGCCCACGCTCTATCACCACTTCGGCGACAAAGACGGGCTGCTGCAAGCCGTTGCCGAGCGGCAGCTGATGTCGTTCTTTCAGCGCAAGCGCCAACAACCGGAAACAGATGACCCGCAGGCGGACCTGCTTCGGGGTTGGGATCAATGGCTGGAGTTCGCACAACAACACCGTGCCCTTATCGAGGCCCTTCAGCAGTCTTCCGTGATCAGCGGCCGCCTGCGCGCAAACGCTGAGGCCATTGCGCAGGCTCGCCTGGTGCGACTGTCCAAACAAAAGGGCCTGGCCATCTCCACCGAGCTTGCGGCTTCTGCGATGGTTGCAGCCGCAAACGTCATCGTTCAGCTGATGCTTCAAGGCTACTCAGATCGCCAGCTTCGAGCGTTGAACAAGCGACTCCAGATCGCCCTGCTCGCCTCATTGACGGCGGAGCACACAACCCCATGAACCTCACACCGGATTCCGTACTGCTGCAAGCCGCCGACG
>RGEP01000240.1 GCA_009918225.1 Betaproteobacteria bacterium
CCCGAGTTGCAGGGGGTGATGGTCGAGTGCCCGTTGGCCACGCCAATCATGGGCTTGCCGAAGTCGGTTTCCTTGTAGCCCATGCCGTAGTACATGGAGCGGTTGGGCGCGCGAGCGACGCCTTCGGTGATGTTCTTGGAGCGGCGGTTGCTGGGTGTGCTCATGGGGAAATCGAAGTAGGGCGGAAGGCCCGCATTCTAGGATCGGCTGATAGCATGGCGGCCATGTGGATGCATCCCCAGTTTGACCCCGTGGCTTTGTCGCTCGGGCCGGTTCAGGTGCACTGGTATGGGCTGACCTACCTGGTGGCGTTTGCCCTGTTCATGTGGACCGCCCGTTTGCGTGTGAAGCAAGGGGCCTTGGCGGCACAGGGCTGGTCGCCACGAGACGTGGAAGACCTCCTGTTTTTCGGGATTTTGGGCGTGATCCTGGGTGGACGGGTGGGCTACGCCCTGTTTTACAAGCCCGAGCTCTACCTGGCCCAGCCCCTGGAGATTCTGAAGGTGTGGCAGGGCGGAATGTCCTTCCACGGTGGGCTCTTGGGAGTGATCGCGGCCATGGCCCTGTTTGCGCGGCTGCGCGGGCGTCCTTTCCTGCAAGTCACCGACCTCATTGCGCCGTGTGTGCCCTTGGGTCTGGCCAGTGGGCGCATCGGCAACTTCATCAACGGCGAGTTGTGGGGCCGCTTGGCCGACCCCAGCCTGCCCTGGGCCATGGTGTTCCCGCAAAGCGGCGTGCTGCTGCCGCGGCACCCGTCTCAGCTGTACCAGTTCCTGCTGGAGGGCCTGCTCTTGTTCGTGCTGTTGTGGCTGTATGCACGCCGCCGGCGGGGCCTGGGGCAGGTCTCCGGCCTGTTCTTGGTGGGCTATGGGCTGCTGCGATTCGTGGCCGAGTTCTTCCGTGAGCCCGATGCCTTCTTGGGCCTGCTGGCGCTGAACATGAGCATGGGGCAGTGGTTGTGTGTGCCCATGGTGTTGGCGGGCGTGGCGCTGTGGTGGCGGGGCGCGCGCGACTGAAGGCACGGGGGTTGAAAGGGCGATGAGACAGATTTTTTTGGACACCGAGACCACGGGATTGAGCCCTGAGGCGGGCGACCGGGTGATTGAGATCGGCTGCATTGAGATGGTCAACCGGCGCTTGACCGGAAACACCCGCCACTACTACCTCAACCCCGAGCGTTCCAGCAGCCCCGAAGCGCTGGAGGTGCACGGGCTGACGGACGAGTTCTTGGCGGATAAGCCCAAGTTTGCCGAGGTGGCCGACGATTTTCTGGCCTGGTTGCAGGGCGCCGAGGTCATCATCCACAACGCAGCGTTCGACACCAACTTTCTGGACCATGAACTCAAGCGTGTGGGGCGCGAACCCTTTGCCCGGCATGTTCAAGGGGTGTGTGACAGCCTGCTGATGGCGCGTGAACTGTTCCCCGGGAAACGCAATTCCCTGGATGCCCTATGCGCCCGCTTGGAGGTGGACAACAGCAACCGCACCTTGCACGGCGCGCTGCTGGACGCGGGTTTGCTGGCCGAGGTCTTCATTCGCATGACCCGAGGGCAGGACAGCCTGGTGATTGACCATGGGCAGGCTGCATCGAATGCCTCGGGTGCCTTTTCGGTCTCACAAGACCTGGCCGGCCTGCCCCTGCTGCTGGTGCAGCCTGAAGACCAGGAGCGGGCCGAGCATGAACGCGTGCTGGCCGAACTGGACAAGGCCAGCGGCGGAAAGACCGTGTGGCGCGAACTTGTGTCATAATGGAAGGCTTCCGGACGCGAGCAGCGCCCTGGCCAGCCCAGCACCCAACAGTGCGCCGCGGCGGCCCACGCAGACCGAATCCGGGCGGTTAGCTCAGTGGTAGAGCACTGCCTTCACACGGCAGGGGTCGCAGGTTCGAACCCTGCACCGCCCACCAATTATGGCGCCTCTCGGCGCCTTTTTTGTTTGAATCACGAGCACTGCCTTGGCGCGGCAGTGGTGGTGCTGTACAAAATGCATTGGAGGCGAGCACGGGCTCGCACGGTCAACACTTGAGCCCGAGTCGGGCGCTGGGGCGTCAACCATGCAGGTTTGTGTCGAGCAGAGGTTCCTGGTGTCGCTTAAATCAGGGCTGGTGGTCTTGCTCAGCACACTGGGCATGATCGGGTGCGTTTCGATCCATACGCATTTGGATGTGCATGAGTTGCCAGCCGAATGGGGCCGTGCTTTGGCCACTCCCAATCAAACTCCAAGCGGCATAACCGGCCGCTACCGAAATGAGGGCCAGTGGCTGATCAAGGGCGCAGGCCGTGTCGCACCAGCCAAACTCAGCGATTGGCTTATTCGTTCGAGCGACTGTAAAGATCGGTATTCGACCAACTATTGGCCTGATGAAGTCGAGTTGCTTCGGCCTGAAGTTGGTCGAATGCAAGTCAAGCTGCTTAAGGGCGGTGCGTTGGTCGGCGAGTGTTGGCTTGACGCGGACTTTTCTGAAAGCGAAGGGGCGGTGACCGTTCAGAGCCATCGCCTCGGTGCGAACACCACCGTTGCCGCTGTGGCCACGCAACGATTGAAAGTGCAGTTCTACAAAGGAACTGACGGCCGCCTTTACGCTCGCTTTCTCAATGGCATGACGGGAGTTGCGTTTCTGCTGCCAGTCAACACAGAAACAGAATCCTGGGGACGCTGGGAGGCTGCCGTCACCCGTTGATCGGTACTCGCTCCGTGGCCTTACCCCCGGCTCGTCAGTAATAAGCATGGGGGTAGCCGTGCCCAGCAGCATCTCCTTACCCAACTTGCTGCACGATTGCTGTAGAGTTGTAGCTCGCCCGTCGTGGGTACGACATTCACACGGCAGGGGTCGCAGGTTCGAACCCTGCACCGCCCACCAACCCCACTCCATCAGACTGAGGGCCTGACGGGCCCTCCTAGGGCCTACGCAGCCTTGCCCATAGCTCGGGCAGTACGCGCCGCCAACCCGCCTGCTTGGCCGCGGCCCACACATCACGGCCTGCCAGGGCAACGCCTCCCCAAAACAGGGCTTCCGCGGCCACCAACAGCACGGTGAACCATGCAGCCTTCGCCCCTGCGCCCGCAGCAAACCAGGCAGCAAGCGGCAGCGCCAGCCACGGCAGAGCCGAGGCCAGGATGAGGCTGATGCCGATCTTCAAGCGCATGGTCCGTTCAGGATACCCCGTGGAACAGCCGGT
>RGEP01000025.1 GCA_009918225.1 Betaproteobacteria bacterium
GTACAAAGGCAGATCGGGCCGGCCTTGTACCTCCTGCCCGGCTACAGCCAAACCGTACGCCAGGGTTTTGCCCTCCCCGTAGAACTGCGAGTAGGCCTCGGTGGTCTGGTAGCCGCTGAACCGGTCGGCCGGGATGCGCTCATTGCCCTTGAACAGCGAAGCCGCGAAGTACGCCTTCAGGCCCTGGTCGGGCACAGGGTCCACGAGTGGCGTGAGGTCGTTGTAGAAGTACTGGGTCTTGAACTGGTCAGCCAAAAAGCTGCGCCGGTCCAAGAGCGTGCAGCCCGGTGTTTCCGGCAGGCCCGACAGCGGGTCGGACGCGGTGGGCTGGGCAGTGGCAGGCGGCGCAGACGAGCCGCCGCCGCACGCGCCGAGCAGCAAGCTCACGAGTGTGAGGGCGAGCATGGCCCGCAAGCGTAGGGAAAGTGGTGTCATGCCCGTAGGGGTCTGGCCTGGCGGGTTTGCAGGCCACCCAAGGGGGTATGCAAGAAGGCCGCCAAGACCGCCCGGCAAGTTACCACAACCTACAATCGCCCCTCATCTCAGGCACTGCCCGCCGCCCCGGGCGATGCCCACTAAACGGCCGCCCGCTGCGGTCTCTTTTTTGCCCCCTTTTCCGCATGACCGAGCTTGCCAAATCCTTCGAACCGGCCGCCATTGAGGCGCGCTGGGCCCCGCTGTGGGAGCAACAGGGCACCTACCGCCCCAGCACCGACCCGGCCAAGCCCTCGTTTTGCGTTCAGCTGCCCCCGCCGAATGTGACCGGCACCCTGCACATGGGGCACGCCTTCAACCAGACCATCATGGACGCCCTGACACGGGTGCACCGCATGCGCGGGCACAACACCCTGTGGGTACCGGGCACCGACCACGCGGGCATTGCCACCCAGATCGTGGTGGAGCGCCAGCTGGAACAGCAAGGCACGAACCGCCACGAGCTGGGCCGCAAGAACTTCGTGGCCCGGGTGTGGGAGTGGAAGGAACAAAGCGGCTCCACCATCACGCGCCAGATGCGCCGTATGGGCGCCAGCGTGAGCTGGGACCATGAGTACTTCACCATGGACGACAAGCTCTCGCGCGTCGTCACCGAAACCTTCGTGCGCCTGTACGAGGAAGGGCTGATTTACCGCGGCAAGCGGCTGGTCAGTTGGGACCCGGTCTTGAAGTCGGCCGTATCGGACCTGGAGGTGGAAAGCGAGGAAGAAGAGGGATCCCTCTGGCACATCCGCTATCCGGTGGAAGGCAGCGGCGCCAGCGTGGTGGTGGCCACCACCCGGCCCGAGACCCTGCTGGGCGACACCGCCGTGATGGTGCACCCCGAAGACGATCGTTACACCGCCCTGATCGGGCAACAGGTGCGCCTGCCCATCACCGGCCGGCTGGTGCCGGTGATTGCCGACGCCTACGTCGACCGCGAATTCGGCACCGGCGTGGTCAAGGTCACCCCCGCACACGACAGCAACGACTATGCGGTGGCGCAGCGGCATGGCTTGCCGATGATCACCATCTTCGACCTCTCGGCCCAGGTGGTGGGGCACCTCGAAGAGATCCCCGCGGCGCTGCGCGGTCTGGACCGCTTCGAAGCCCGCAAGCGCATCGTGGCTGAACTGGAAGCCCAAGGCTTGTTGGTGGAAACCAAGAAGCACCGCCTCATGGTGCCGCGCTGTGCCCGCACCGGACAGGTGATCGAGCCCATGCTCACCGACCAGTGGTTTGTGGCCATGAGCAAGCCCGGCGCCAATGGGAAGTCCATCGCCCAGGAAGCCATCGAGGTGGTGGAGTCAGGCCAGGTGCGATTCGTGCCCGAGCAGTGGGTGAACACCTACAACCAGTGGATGAAAAACATCCAGGACTGGTGCATCAGCCGCCAGCTCTGGTGGGGCCACCAGATTCCTGCCTGGTATGGCACGAACGGCGAACTGTTCGTGGCGCGCCATGAAGACGAGGCCCGCCAAAAGGCCAGCGCCGCCGGCTACAGCGGTGCTCTGGAGCGCGACCCGGACGTGCTGGACACCTGGTACTCCTCGGCCCTGGTGCCCTTCTCCACTTTGGGCTGGCCCGACAAAACCGTTGAGCAATCGCTGTTCTTGCCTTCTTCGGTGCTGGTCACCGGCTACGACATCATCTTCTTCTGGGTGGCCCGGATGATCATGATGACCCAGCACTTCACCGGCCAGGTTCCTTTCAAGGATGTCTACATCCACGGCCTGGTGCTGGATGCCCAGGGCAAGAAGATGAGCAAGAGCGAAGGCAATGTGCTCGACCCTGTGGACCTCATTGATGGCATCGAGTTGGCCCCCTTGCTCGACAAGCGCACACAAGGCTTGCGCAAGCCCGAAACCGCCCCCAAGGTGCGCAAGGCCACCGAGAAAGAATTCCCACAGGGCATCCCAGCCTACGGGGCCGATGCACTGCGCTTCACCTTCGCGGCCATGGCCAGCCTGGGCCGCAGCGTCAACTTCGACTCCAAGCGCTGCGAGGGGTACCGCAATTTCTGCAACAAGTTGTGGAACGCGACGCGCTTTGTGCTCATGAACTGTGAAGGCCAGGACTGCGGCCTGAAGGAACACAGCAAGGCCGAATGTGCGGCACCCGTCTATGAAAACGGGGTGGTCGTGAAGGAGGCCGGGCCCTACCACCAGTACCTTTGGAAACCGTGCTGCGCCTGCTGCACCCCATCACCCCCTTCATCACCGCCGAGCTGTGGGACACGGTGGCCGTGGTGGCTGGTCGCAAACCGCAAGGAAGCGCGCAGACCCTGGCCACGGCGGTCTATCCCGTGGCGCAGCTCGAGCGCATCGATGCGCAGGCTGATGCCTGGATGGCACAGCTCAAGGCCGTGGTGGGCGCCTGCCGCTCCCTGCGCAGCGAAATGGGCCTGTCCCCCGCGGAACGTGTGCCCCTGTTGGTGCAGGGCCCAGCGGACTTCATCTCGCAAGCGGGCCCGGCCATCAAGGCCCTGGCCAAGTTGTCGGCGGTGGAAGCCATGTCCGATGAGGCCGCCTTCCTGGATGCCAGCCGCAATGCGCCGGTCTTGGTGGTGGGCGAACTGCGCCTGGGCCTGAAGGTAGAAGTGGATGTGGCCGCCGAGGCCGCCCGCTTGGACAAAGAGATCGCCCGGCTACAAGGGGAAATCGCCAAGGCCCAAGGCAAGCTCGCCAGCGAAAGCTTTGTGGCCCGCGCTCCCGCGGCCGTGGTGGAGCAGGAGCGCCAGCGGGTGCAGGATTTCACCCAAACCCTGGAGCGGGTGCAGTCACAGCGCAGCCGTCTGGGCTGAACGCGGGTTGTCACCGGCATCAACTGGCGTAAGCTCACAGCAGCCGACCAGACCTGGCCGTCCTCTCATCCACGGAGCCTTCACACCGAGCACCCATCATGCCCATCAAGAAAGCCATCTTCCCCGTAGCCGGCTTGGGCACGCGCTTCCTGCCCGCCACCAAGGCGCAGCCCAAGGAGATGCTGCCCGTGGTGGACAAACCCTTGATCCAGTACGCGGTGGAAGAGGCCTACGCCGCGGGCGTGCGTGAAATGATTTTCGTGACCGGGCGCCACAAGCGGCCCATTGAAGACCACTTCGACCTGACCTATGAACTCGAGGTGGCGCTGGAGCAAGCCGGCAAGGAAGAGCTGCTGGCCGTGGTGCGCAGCGTCAAGCCCGACGATATGGAGTGCGTCTATGTGCGCCAGGCCCAAGCCTTGGGTTTGGGCCACGCGGTGCTGTGCGGCCGGCGTCTGGTGGGGCAAGACCCCTTCGCCGTGCTCCTGGCCGACGACCTGATGGTGGGCCAGCCGCCGGTTCTGGCGCAAATGGTGGAGCAGTATCGGGAGTGGCGCGCGAGCATCTTGGCGGTGCAAGAGGTACCGCCCGAGCACACCCGGCGCTACGGCATCGTGGGCGGCACCGCGGTCAACGAGCGCCTGTTGGACGTGACACACATCGTGGAAAAGCCCGCCCCACAGGAGGCCCCCTCGAACCTGGGTGTGGCCGGCCGTTACATCCTCACGGCCGGGGTGTTCGACGAAATCCTGCGCCAACCACGCGGCGTGGGCGGCGAGATTCAGCTCACCGACGGCATCGCCGGGCTGCTGCGCCGCGAAAAGGTTTTTGCCTACCGCTATGCAGGCAAGCGCTACGACTGCGGCAGCAAAGAAGGCTTCCTGCAGGCCAATGTCGAGCTGGCCCTTGAGCACCCCACGCTTGGCGCGGGGTTCCGCGACTACCTCAGCCAAATCAAGCTGTAGCCCCGGCGATTCAACGCCGGCGCAAGATGATGGTGAACTCGTCACCGTTGGTGACTTGCTCCAGCAATTCATTGCCGGTCTGCTTGGCAAACGCCTGGAAATCGCGCATCGAACCGGGGTCGGTGGCGATCACCTTGAGGGTTTGACCGGCGGTCATTTCGGCCAGGGTTTTCTTCGCCTTCAAGATGGGCAAGGGGCAGTTCAAGCCTCGGGTGTCGAGTTCGCGGGTGATGTCCATGATGGTTTGCAGAGCTTGATTGAAATTGTAGGTGTCCAGGCGTTCAGGCCGGGAAGACGCCTGTGGACAGGTAGCGGTCACCTCGGTCACAGACGATGAAGACAATGGTGGCGTTCTCCACTCGGCGGGAGAGTTCCAGCGCCACCCAGCAGGCGCCGGCAGCCGAGATGCCCGCAAACAGGCCCTCTTCGCGCGCCATTCGCCGCGCCATCTCTTCGGCATCGGCCTGGCTGACCAAGACCAACTCGTCGACGGCCGCAGGGTCGTAAATGCGCGGCAGGTACTCCTGGGGCCACTTGCGAATTCCCGGAATGCGCGAGCCCTCGCTGGGCTGTGCGCCGATGATGCGCACGGCCGGGTTCTGCTGCCTGAGGTATCGGCTGACCCCCGTGATGGTGCCCGTGGTGCCCATGGCGCTCACGAAATGGGTGACCCGCCCGTCGGTGTCCTGCCAGATCTCCGGCCCGGTGGTTTCAAAGTGCACACGGGGGTTGTCGGCGTTGGCGAACTGATCCAGCACCAGGCCCTTGCCCTGGCGCTGCAGTTCATCTGCGAGGTCACGCGCGGCTTCCATTCCGCCGGCCTTGGGTGTGAGGATCAACTCCGCGCCGAAGGCCTTCATGGTCTGTGCGCGCTCGATCGACAAGTCCTCGGGCATGATCAAGACCATGCGGTAGCCACGGATGGCCGCGGCCATGGCCAGCGCAATCCCGGTGTTGCCGGAGGTGGCTTCGATCAGGGTGTCGCCGGGTTGGATGTCGCCGCGCTCTTCGGCGCGCCGGATCATGCTCATGGCAGGCCGGTCCTTGACCGACCCAGCCGGGTTGTGGCCTTCGAGCTTGCCCAAGATGACATTGCCGCGGGCCTGCGCCTCCTGAGCACCCAAGCGCTGCAGGCGCACCAAAGGGGTGGCGCCAATCACTTCTTCCAGGGTCTTGTAGCGGCTCATGGTTTCTCCTAGGGGGATTTTCGCAGGCTGCGGCCAATCGCGCTGAGCCGCCCGCTAAGCCTGGGCTGACGATGCCATAATGCGAGGCTGTCCTGCCCGCGTGACGAAATCGGTAGACGTAGCGGATTCAAAATCCGCCGCCGCAAGGCGTGCCAGTTCGAGTCTGGCCGCGGGCACCACCTCCGAGCAGGTGCGGGGCGCCCAGCCCCCCTGGCGTAGACTCGTCTCATGCCCCCTATCCCACCGACCACCAAGGCCTTGATGCTGCTGTGCGTGGGCTTGTTCTGCGCGCAGTTGCTGCTGCCGCCCTGGTTTGAAGGTTTCTTTGCCTTGTGGCCCGTGGGCAGCGGCCGGTTCGGCCCCTGGCAGCTGTTGAGCTACGGCCTGCTGCACGGTGACCCGGTGCACCTGTTCTTCAACATGCTGGGCTTGTGGATGTTCGGCAGCGAAATCGAACGCCTGTGGGGCGGCAAGCGCTACCTGCACTTCGTGCTGGCCAGCGTCTTGTCGGCCGCCGTGGTGCAGCTGTTTTGGGCGGGGCTCACTGCCCATAACCAGCCCACGGTTGGGGCCTCGGGTGCTTTGTTCGGCCTGTTGCTGGCCTTTGGCATGATGTTTCCCAACCGCATCATCATGCCGCTGTTCCCGCCCATCCCCATGAAGGCCAAGGTCTTCGTGGCCGTGTTCGGTGGCCTGGAACTGCTGTTCGGCCTGAGCGGAGCTTCAGGGGTGGCGCACTTCGCCCACCTGGGCGGCATGCTGGGCGGCTTCCTGATGATTCAGTATTGGCGCGGGCGCGCGCCCTTCAAGCGCCCGGGGCGCTAGGCAAGGCCTGCTCCACGGTGGGGTAGTGCAGGCGCACGCCCAGCTCCTGCTGAATGCGCTGGCTCACCAGACGGCGCGACTCTCCCCAAAACGACAACTGCATGGGCGACAACTGCGCCCGCGCTTGGTCCCAGGTGATGCGCGGCGGGCGCGGCAAGCCGCAGCGCTCGGCCACCAGGTCATAGTGGTCACCGGTGCGCAGCTGCCCCTCGTCGCCACAGTTGTAGGCCCTTAGGGGCCAGGCGCGGTTCAGGGCCGCCAGCGCAATGCGGGCCAGGTCATCGGCCTGGATGTGGTTGGTGTAGCCGTCCTCTTCAGGCACGAGAGAGGGGCTGCCCCGGCGCACACGTTCGCGCGGGTCGCCGCCCACGCGGTCCAGGGCGTAGATGCCCGGCACCCGCAACAGCGCGCTGCTGCAGCCCAGGCGCTGGGCCCAGTGGCGCACCCGCTGTTCGGCATCCACACGGCGCTGCGCCCGTTCGGTCTGAGGCTTGAGGGCTCGGGTTTCCGGCACCCATTGGCCCTGGCAGTCGCCGTACACGCCCGTGGTGCTCATGTAGACCAAGCGCTTGGGGACACTGCGGCGCGACAAGGCTTGCAAGAGCCGCGCCGTGCGGGGGTCGGTTCGGCCCTGCAAGGGCGGCGGCGCCAGGTGCAGCACGGCGTCGGCCAAGCCGGCCAAACGGCCCAAGCTGGCCGCGTCATCCAGGTTGCCCAACAGCGGAATGGCGCCAGCCTCGCGCAGCTCGTGCCGCCGCTCGGCCTGAGAGGTCAAGGCCAAGACCCGCCAGGGCGAGCCGCGCCGGCGCAGTTCGCGCAGCACGCGCAGCCCCACATCGCCACAGCCCACGATCAGCAGGGTTGGTTTGCGCTTCATGGGCCGCATGATGGCATGGCACGGCAAAATCCGAAGCATGAGCTACAAGATCGACATCCAACCCGCGGGACTGCACTTCTCCGTTGAGCGGGAACAAGCCATCCTGCCGGCGGCCATTGCCGCGGGCATCGGCCTGCCCTACGGCTGCCGCGACGGCGCCTGTGGTTCCTGCAAGAGCAAGCTGGTCAGCGGCCGCGTGATCCACGGCGCGCATCAGCTCAAGGCCCTGTCGGCAGAAGAAGAACAGGCGGGCATGATCCTGACCTGCTGCGCCACGCCGCAAAGCGATTGCGTGATTGAGTCGCGCAGCGTGGCAGCGGCCGGTGAGTTCCCCATCATCAAGATGCCCGTGCGCGTGTCCTCGCTGAACCGCGCCGCGCCCGACGTGATGGTGGTGCGGCTGCAGCTGCCGGCCAATGCCAGCTTCCAGTACAAGGCTGGCCAGTATGTGGAATTCCTGCTGCGCGACGGCAAGCGCCGCGCCTACAGCATGGCCACGGCCCCGCACAACAAGGGTGAGCCGCCCCAGATCGAACTGCACATTCGCCACATGCCCGGCGGTGTGTTCACCGATGCGCTGTTCAGCACGGTGAAAGAGAAAGACATCCTGCGCGTGGAAGGCCCTTACGGGTCCTTCTGGCTTCGCGAAGATGTGCGCAAGCCCATCGTGTTGTTGGCCTCGGGCACCGGTTTCGCCCCGATCAAGGCGCTCATCGAGCAGATGCAGCTCAAGCAGGACGACCGGCCCGTGACCCTGTATTGGGGATGCCGACAGGCGCGTGACCTGTACCTGCACGACTGGGCTGAGCAGGCCCGCTCCTTGGTGCCCCAGCTTCGTTATGTGCCGGTCCTGAGCGAACCCGACGAGGCCTGGCGAGGCCGAACCGGCTTCGTGCACCAGGCGGTGATGGCCGACCTGCCCGACCTGTCTGGTCATGAGGTGTACGCCTGCGGAGCACCGGTGATGGTGGATGCCGCTCGGCGTGATTTCGTGGCGCAGTGTGGCTTGCCGGACGAGGCCTTCTACGCCGACTCCTTCACCTCTGAGGCCGACAAGGCCTAAAAGGCTCAGGGGCGCGGGCCGAGCGTTGGCCTGGTCGGGCTCAACCCCGGCCGGTTTTCGAGCCCTTCTTGTGGGCCTCGTCCAAACTGCGCAGCCAGTTCAGCTTCTCGCGCAATTGGATCTCCAAACCACGGTCTGAAGGGCGGTACCACCCTGGCTCGCGCAGGCCTTCCGGCCAACAACCCATGCCAGCCGGGTAGGCGTGGGGCTCGTCATGGGCGTAGCGGTACTCAGCGCCATAGCCCATCTGCTTTTGCAGTTTTGAAGGGGCGTTGCGCAGGTGCAGCGGTACCGGCAGCGAACCGGTCTCGCGCACCAAGGCCTTGGCCTGTTTCCACGCCATGTACGAGGCGTTGCTCTTGGCGGCCAGGCTCAGGTAAACAGCGGCCTGCGCCATGGCCAACTCGCCCTCGGGCAAGCCCAGGCGGTCCACTGCCTCGGCTGCATTCAAGGCCAGCTGCAAGGCACGCGGGTCGGCATTGCCGATGTCTTCGCTGGCAATGGCGATCATGCGGCGCGTGACCTGGCGCGGGTCTACCCCGCCATCCAACAGCCGCGCCATCCAGTACAGGGCAGCGTCGGTCTGCGAGCTGCGCACGCTTTTGTGGAAGGCGCTGATCTGCTCGTAGTAATGGTCGCCCGCACCGTCGGAGCGCCGAAGGCTGGGGCTGGTGCTGGCTTGCACGAAAGCCGCGTCGATCCGCGCTGAGCCCGACTGGGTCTTGGTGTCCTGCATGTCCTGCGGCGCATGCACAGCTTGGCCCGCTGGCACGGCGCCGGGCTTTAGCAGGCCTGCGGCCTGCGCCGCCACCACCACCTGCTCCACCAAATTCAAATAGCGCCGCCCATCGCCGTCCGCGTACGACACCAACAGGGCCTGTGCTTCTTCATCAAGCACGTGGCCCGGCAGCTCCAAGGCCTCCAGTGCGCGCACGGCCAAGTGGGCAAAGTCAGCCTTGGACAAGGGCTCCAAGGCATACACCTGCGTGCGCGACAGCAAGGCATTGGTCACCTGCAGGCCGGGGTGTTCCGTGGTGCCCCCGATCAACACCAAGAGCCCCGACTCCACATGGGGCAGCAGCGCATCTTGCTGCGGCTTGCTGAAAGCGTGGATCTCGTCGATGAAGACCACCGTGCCACGGCCTTGCGCGCCACGCAGCGCTTGGGCGGCCTCAATGACTGCGCGGATGTCCTTGATGCCCGCGCTAACCGCCGAGAGCACCAAAAACTGGCTCTTGGTCACCTGCGCGGCCAGGCGGGCCAGCGTGGTTTTGCCCACGCCCGGCGGCCCCCACAGGATGAAGGAGTGCAGGCGACCCGCTTCGAAGGCCCTTTGCAGCGGCCGCCCCGGGCCAATCAGATGCTGTTGGCCCACCACATCCTGCAGCCGCTGCGGTCGCAGGCGTTCGGCCAGGGGAGGCAAAAGACCCGTCACTGCTGAATCACATCCGCGCCCTTGGGTACAGCAAAAACCCAGCGGTCGGCGGGCAGCGGCCGATTGAGCTTGAGGTCGCGAAACTGCAGCAAGGATCGCTGGCCCAGGCTGTCGGTGATGTCCACCGCCGCCAACTCTCCATTGCGAAATCCGATGCGCAGGCTCTCAAAGCCACCCTCGGCTTGCCTGGGCACCGCTTTGACCCACTCCAAGCCGTCGCGCGCGGGCTCGGCGCTGAGCCTGAAGTCGCGATCGAGTTGCGCCCCGGCCAACAAGGCTGCCGGCGTGGCGGTCAAGGCGCTGCTTTGCTTGCGCGAGATCACCTGGTTGAGGTCAGGGTCGTAGATCCACAGACGCTGGCCATCGGCCACGATGATCTGTTCAAAGGGCTTGGTGTAGCTGAACCGAAAACGGTTGGGCCGGGAGAACTCAAAGGTGCCGCTCGAAGAGCGCCGCTTGGCCCCGTCGGGCGAGGTCACGGTTTGGGTGAACTCGGCGCTGCCGGTGCGCGCATCGCGCACAAAGGCCTCCAGTGCCGCCACGGCATCGGCCCGAGCCGCCAATGGAGCCAGCCCCGGCACGAGCAGCACAGCCAGCAAGGCCAGCGCCCTGCATGGCCTCAAGGCCCGAGTACCCGCCAACACAGCCGCCGCAGCGGCCGCCATCCTGGCCCCCACCATGACCTTAATCCTCGCGCCGCGGCACGATGATGTCGCGGTTGCCGTTGGTGGCCATGGCCGAGACCAGGCCCGATTTCTCCATCTGCTCCAACAGCCGCGCGGCGCGGTTGTAGCCAATGCGCAGATGGCGCTGCACCAGTGAGATCGAGGCCCGTTTGTGCTCGAGCACCACCGCCACGGCTTGGTCGTACAGCGGGTCGCTTTCGCCATCGCTGTTGCCTGCGCCCAGGGCGCCCAGCTCACCGCCCTCGTCTTCAAGCGTGCCGCCTTCGAGAATGCCCTCGATGTAGTTGGGCTCGCCTTGGCTCTTGAGGAACTCGACCACGCGGTGCACTTCATCATCGCTGACAAAGGCGCCATGCACCCGCACCGGCAAGCCGGTCCCGCTGGCCATGTAGAGCATGTCGCCCATACCCAGCAAGGCTTCGGCGCCCATTTGGTCCAAGATGGTTCGGCTGTCGATCTTGCTGCTGACCTGGAAGCTCAGCCGGGTGGGAATGTTGGCCTTGATCAATCCGGTGATCACGTCCACGCTCGGGCGCTGTGTGGCCAGAATCAGGTGGATGCCCGAGGCGCGGGCCTTTTGGGCCAGGCGCGCAATCAACTCCTCGATCTTCTTGCCCACCACCATCATCAGGTCGGCCAGTTCATCGATCACCACGACCACGAAGGGCAAGCGCTCCAGGGGCTCGGGCTGCTCGGGTGTGAGCGAGAAGGGGTTGGGGATCTTTTCCTCGCGCGCTGCAGCGTCGTCAATCTTCTTGTTGTAACCGGCCACGTTGCGCACGCCCATCTTGCTCATGAGCTTGTAGCGCCGCTCCATCTCGCCCACACACCAGTTCAGGGCGTTGGCTGCCTGCTTCATATCGGTGACCACCGGGCACAGCAGGTGCGGGATGCCTTCGTAGACGCTCATCTCCAGCATCTTGGGGTCGATGAGAATGAGCCGCACATCGCGCGCCTCGGCCTTGTACAGCAGGCTCAGAATCATGGCGTTGATGCCCACCGACTTGCCTGAACCGGTGGTGCCCGCCACCAGGCAATGCGGCATCTTGGCCAGGTCGGCCACCACCGGTTGGCCCACGATGTCCTTGCCCAGGCCCATGGTCAGCATCGAACCGGCATCCGCGTAGACCTGCGAACCCAATATCTCGGTGAGCTTGATGACCTGGCGCTTGGCGTTGGGCAGCTCGAGCGCCATGGTGGTCTTGCCGGGAATGGTTTCCACCACGCGAATGCTGACCAGGGACAGCGAGCGCGCCAGGTCTTTGGCCAGGTTGACCACCTGCGAACCCTTCACGCCTGTGGCCGGTTCGATTTCATATCGGGTGATCACCGGGCCTGGCGAAGCCGCCACCACCTGCACCTCCACCCCAAAGTCGCGCAGCTTCTTCTCGATCAGGCGCGAGGTCATTTCCAAGGTCTCGGCCGAGACGGTTTCCTGCCGGCTGGGCGCTGAATCCAAGAGGTCCACCTGGGGCAGCTTGGTGTCGTGCAGTTCCTGGAACAGCGGCTTTTGGCGCTCCTTGGCCACGCGGGTTGACACGGGCACCTCCACCACCGGCGGCTCAATCACGATGGGCACGTGCTCTTCTTCCTCCAGGCGCCGCTCCACCGCGACGTCTTCGGTCCGCTCGCGCAGGGCCTGCTCGCCCAGGCGCACATCTTCGGCATGCTCGCGCTGGGCCTGCCGCTGCTCGCGCAGGCCTTCCAGCCAAGCGCCGATCTGCTCGGCCAGCCGCAGCCAAGAAAAGCCGAAGGCCCAGGACACGCCCAGCACCAGAGTGGCAATCCAAAACACGCCGGAGCCATTGAAGCCCAGCCACTTCATGGACCAAGGCCCCAGGGCATAGCCCAAGACGCCTCCGGCATGGCCCGGCATACCGGGCTCGGCCTGGTACAGGCGCGTCCACTCCAATGCTGCGCTGGCCGTCAGCAGCATCAACGCACCGGCCACGCGCCAGCCCAGGGCCGGGTATGCGAAGGCATCGGCCGCCGCTGCCCCGTCATCGGCGTGCAGGCCCGGAGAACCACGCAAACGCCACGCGAGCAAAGACAACCAATGGCGTGCCACGATCAGCGGCACCCACCACACCGAATACCCCAGCAAAAACAAGGCGACATCCGAACCCCAGGCGCCCACGCGCCCTACGGCGTTGAGCGCACGGTCTTGCGCGCCGCTGGTGGTGAAGCCTGGGTCGCCTGGATGGTGGGTGGCCAGGGCCAACACCGCCAGCAGCCACAGCACGGCGGTCAGGAACAGCCAGGTGGCGCGCGGCGGCCGCGCTGCCCCGATGGCCGGTTCAGCCCCCGCAGCGCGGTCACGCTCCTTGGTGGCAGTCATGGGCATGCTCATGCCCACATTGTGGCGCCTCTCAAGCGTCCTGGGCACCGTCCTGCAAGCCCGGTGCAGGTCCGCGCAGCAACAGGGTGCCGTCGGGTTGCAAGGCCATGAAACCCCGCAGTTCCAGGTTTTTCATCACCCGGCTGACCATCTCGCGCGAGGCGCCCACGCGCTTGGCCATGTCCTGACGAGACACCTTGCCGCGGATCAGCCGCCCCTGGGCGCAGGGCTGCGACATCTCCAGAAGGGTACGGGCGACGCGGCCATACACGTCCAACAGGGCCAAGGACTCGATCTGGTGGTCGGCCGCACGCAGCCGCTTGACCAGGCCGCGCATCACCGGATGGGCCAGGTGCGAACGGTCGGGCAGGCAACGTGCGAAGGCTTCACGGCTCAAGACCAGGGTGTCGGTCTGCACTTCGGCGCGTACCGTGGCCGAGTGGGCTTGGCCATCGATGAGGCTCATTTCACCCACATAGTCGCCACCGCCCAGCACGGCCAGGATCACTTCACGGCCCTTGGTGTCCGATGCCGTCACCCGTGCACGCCCATTGAGCAAGATGAACAGGGCATCGCCCTGAAGGCCCTGCTCCACAAGCGTTTCACCACGGCGAAAGCGCCGCTTGAGCACCCCGTCAGCCACCAGCTGGGCTTGGTTGGGACTCAGCAAAGAAAACAAGGGCACGCGGCGAATCAAATCCAGGTTGGTGAGCATCGACATGGGAGGTCCTCTGACAAGCCATACACGCAGGCCGCGCCTTGCATGCGCGCAGCCGGGCGGCGCGAATTGCACCTCGAGTCGACCGAGACCGCCAACAGTTTCACCCCGGATTAATCGCAGGGGGCTTGACCCCGCCACCGCGCCCGCCGCCAGGCGCATGAGAAAATCCTGGCATGACTGCTTCGACCCAACACGCTCAAGTTCTGATCCTGGGCTCCGGCCCTGCCGGCTACACCGCCGCCATCTATGCCGCCCGCGCCAACCTCAAGCCCATGCTGGTCACCGGCTTGGCCCAAGGCGGACAGCTCATGACCACCACGGAAGTGGACAACTGGCCGGCCGATGTGATGGGCGTTCAGGGACCGGAGTTGATGCAGCGCTTTCAGCAGCACGCCGAGCGCTTTAACACCCAAATCGTCTTCGACCACATCCACACCGTCGACCTGTCGCAGCGCCCGTTTCGATTGACGGGCGACAGTGGCAGCTACACCTGTGACGCCTTGATCATCGCCACCGGCGCCAGTGCGAAGTACCTGGGTCTGCCCAGCGAGACCGCCTTCATGGGCCGTGGGGTGAGCGGCTGCGCCACCTGCGACGGCTTCTTCTACCGGGGCCAAGAGGTGTGCGTGGTGGGCGGCGGCAACACGGCCGTGGAAGAGGCGCTGTACCTGTCGAACATCGCCAGCAAGGTGCATCTGATCCACCGCCGCGACAAGTTCCGAGCTGAAGCCATCATGGTGGACAAGCTGCACCAGAAGGTGACCGAGGGCAAGATGCAGCTGCATCTGTGGAACACCCTGGACGAGGTGCTGGGCGATGCCAGCGGCGTCACCGGGGTGCGCATCAAGAGCACCCAAGACGGCACAACACAGGACCTGAAGCTGCAAGGCTGCTTCATCGCCATCGGCCATCAGCCCAACACCGACATCTTCAAGGGCCAGTTGGACATGAAAGACGGCTACCTGATCACACGATCGGGCCTGGCCGGCATGGCCACCATGACCAGCGTGCC
>RGEP01000241.1 GCA_009918225.1 Betaproteobacteria bacterium
CCGGTGGGGTGGGGCTGGCCGCGGTGTGTGATGTGCTGGTGGCCGCGCAGGGCGTGCAGTTTTGCCTGAGCGAAGCCCGCTTGGGGCTGCTGCCGGCCACCATTGGCCCCTATGTGCTCAAGGCACTGGGCGAGCAGGCCTCGCGCCGCTACTTCATCACCGCCGAGCGCTTCAGCGCTGAAGAGGCGCATCGCTTGGGCTTTGTGCATGAATGCGTGCCGCCCGAAGCGCTTGATGCCCGCGTGGAGGGCCTGGTACAGGCACTGGTGAACAATGGGCCCGCGGCGGTCAAGGCGTGCAAGCAGCTGGTGCAGGATGTGGCGGGGCGGCCCATCAGCACGGAGCTTCGCGCCGACACGGCACGCCGCATCGCCGACATTCGGGTCAGCGTGGAAGGCCAGGCCGGCATCCGCAGCTTCCTCGACAAAACCCCGCCCCCCTGGCTGAATTGAACCCCCATCATGTCTAGCACCATCCTCCACGACCTGCGCGCCCAGCGGCCGATCAACCAGATCCGCACCCAAACGCCCACGAGCGACGAGCAGCGCCGCAATGCCACGGCCTGGACGGTCGACGAGGTGGCCGCCCTGTTTGAACTGCCCTTCAACGACCTGCTGTACCGTGCTCAGCAGGTGCACCGCCAGCACTTCGACGCCAACGCGGTGCAACTGTCGACGCTCTTGTCGATCAAGACTGGCGGCTGCGAAGAAGACTGCAAATACTGCCCGCAGTCGGCCCACTTCGACACCGGCCTCAAGGCTGAGAAGTTGTTGCCCTTGGATGAGGTGTTGGACCTGCCTGACCGCCGGCATGCTGGGCGATGGCCAGGCCGAGCAGTTGCGCCAAGCGGGCCTGGACTACTACAACCACAACCTGGACACCGCGCCCGAGTTCTACGGCCAGATCATCACCACCCGCACCTACCAAGACCGCCTGGACACCCTGGACCGTGTGCGCCAAGTCGGCCTGAAGGTGTGCAGCGGGGGCATCGTGGGCATGGGCGAAACCCGCCGCCAGCGCGCAGGCCTGGTGGTGCAACTGGCGAACCTGGACCCCTACCCGGAATCGGTGCCCATCAACAACCTGGTGCAGGTCGAAGGCACCCCGCTGGCCGGCACCGCGGCCCTGGACCCCTTTGAGTTTGTGCGCACGATTGCGGTGGCGCGCATCACCATGCCGCGCGCCATGGTGCGCCTGTCGGCTGGCCGCGAAGAGATGCCCGAGTCGCTGCAGGCCCTGTGTTTCCTGGCCGGCGCGAACTCCATGTTCTACGGTGACCGCTTGCTGACCACCGGCAACCCGCAGGCCGACAAAGACCGCGCGCTGCTGGACCGCTTGGGCATGCGCTGCAGCACCGAAGACGGCTTGGCCCCCGCACACGCGAATTGAGCCGCAGCCATGTTCAGCAAGATCCTGATCGCCAACCGCGGTGAGATCGCCTGCCGGGTGGCCGCCACCGCGCGGCGCTTGGGCATCAAGACGGTGGCGGTGTACTCACAAGCCGATGCGCAGGCCCGTCATGTGCAGGCCTGCGATGAAGCCCTTGCCTTGGGCGGCCACACGCCTGCTGAGAGCTACCTGCAATGGGCGCGCATCATCCAGGCGGCCCAGGCCACCGGTGCCCAAGCCATCCACCCCGGCTATGGGTTCTTGTCTGAGAACGAAGACTTCGCCCAGGCCTGCGGCCAGGCTGGCTTGGTGTTCATCGGGCCCCCTGCATCGGCCATTGCGGCCATGGGCAGCAAGGCCGCGGCCAAGGCCCTGATGGACAAAGCCGGTGTGCCCTTGGTGCCCGGCTACCACGGACAGAACAACGACCCGGCCTATTTGCAAGGCCAGGCCGACGCCATGGGCTACCCGGTGCTGATCAAGGCCAGTGCCGGCGGCGGTGGCAAGGGCATGCGCCGGGTGGACCGCAGCGAAGACTTTGCCGCGGCCCTGGCGTCTTGCCAACGCGAGGCCAAAGCCAGCTTTGGCGACGACCATGTGTTGGTGGAGCGTTACGTGACGCGGCCGCGCCACATTGAGATCCAGGTCTTTGCCGACACCCACGGCAACGCGGTGTATCTGTTCGAGCGCGACTGCTCGGTGCAGCGCCGCCACCAAAAGGTGTTGGAAGAAGCGCCCGCACCGGGGCTGTCCGAGGTTCGCCGCGCCGAGATGGGCGCGGCAGCCGTGGCCGCGGCCCGGGCGGTGGGCTATGTGGGCGCGGGCACGGTGGAGTTCATTGCCGAGCCCACGGCCGATGGCGACCTGCGCTTTTTCTTCATGGAGATGAACACCCGGTTGCAGGTTGAGCACCCGGTGACTGAGGCCATCACCGGACTGGATTTGGTGGAGTGGCAGCTGCGCGTGGCCGCGGGTCAGCCGCTGCCGCTGCAGCAAGAGCAGCTGCAGCGCCGCGGCCATGCCATTGAAGCCCGCCTGTGCGCGGAAAACCCTGACGCCGGGTTTTTGCCGGCCACCGGAACCTTGCAGGTGCTGCGCTGGCCTGAACACGTAACCTTCCAGCGCCATGAGTCTCTCCCCCGGGTGGACGCGGGCGTGCGCGAGGGCGACGCCATCAGTCCCTATTACGACTCGATGATCGCCAAGCTCATCGTTTGGGGCGAAGACCGTACACAAGCCCTGGCGCGCCTGGACGCCGCCTTGGCCCAAACCCACATCGTGGGCTTGCACACAAACGTGGCCTTCCTGCGCCGCACGGTGCAGTGCCCATCCTTCGCGCAGGCCGACCTGGACACCGCCCTCATCGAGCGCGAGCGCGAGGCGCTGTTTGCCCCCTCGGGCCTGGCCTTGCCCCTGGCCGTGGCCGCCTTGGCCGTGCATGAACTGCAAGCCGAAGGCGTGGAGGCCTTGAGCGCCCCGCGCGCTGCGCCTGCTGCCACCGCAGCCGTCGTTGCGCACGCCACACCACCAGCCGACCCCTGGGCCCGACGTGACGCCTGGCGCCTGCACGGGCGCGCCACCCGTTGGTTGTCCTACTCGGAAGGTGGGGAGGCGGTGGACGCGCAGTTGCACCAAACCCCCAACGGTTTGGAGCTGAGCATGGGGCACGAGACCTGGCCGCTGCGAGGCCGAGACCTTGAGGCAGCAGGGTCTGGTCTCTTGGACATCGAGCTCGGCCCTTGGCGGGCCACGGTGCAGGTGTAT
>RGEP01000242.1 GCA_009918225.1 Betaproteobacteria bacterium
TCGACGAGGCCATGACCAACATCTGCCGCTGCGGCAGTTACCAGCGCATCCGCGCCGCCATCCACCAGGCGGCCGAGACGGGCAAAGGCATCGGCTCGGTGATTCATTACGCAGGTCCTGGTGCCGATGCAGCGTGTACCACCTGTACGGCCGAATTGGACATCGATCACTGAAGCAGGCATGCGCATGAGTACCCTCCTCCCCCTATCGAAAAAATCCAGTGCGCTGACACGTCGTCAGTTTGTGATCTCCTCGGCCATGGCCTCGGGTGGTTTGGCTGTGGGCTTTCACTTCCCCGCTGCCGCACAGGTGAATGAACTGCCCACACTGGGCGGTACCGAGATCAACGCCTGGGTCATTGTGCGCCCTGACGACAGCTGCATCATTCGCGTGGCCCGGGCCGAAATGGGGCAAGGCACCCACACGGGCCTGGCGCAGCTGGTGGCCGAAGAGCTGGAATGTGACTGGTCCAAAGTCAGCTTGCAAACGTTCACGCCGGGCCAGAACCTGGCGCGCAAACGCATCTGGCGCAACATGTCCACGGGCGGCAGCCGGGGCATTCGCGAATCGCATGAGTATGTGCGCCAGGGCGGTGCCGCTGCTCGACTTATGCTGTTGCAAGCTGCCGCCAACACCTGGGCTGTGCCGGTGGGCGAGCTCAAGGTCGAGAAGGGCGTCGTCAGCCATCCAGCATCGGGCAGAACCACGCGCTATGGCCAGCTCGTTGCCCAGGCTGCACGCCTGCCCGCCCCTGACCCCAAAAGTATCACCCTCAAGCACCCACGGGACTGGAAGCTGGTGGGCAAATCGCCGCGGCGGCTGGATACCGCCCAGAAGGTCAATGGCTCGCTCAAATACGGCATCGACACCGTGCTGCCCGGCATGCTGTACGCCACCCTCAAAGCCTGCCCAGTATTCGGGGGCAAATTGGTGAGCTTTGACGCGTCCCAGGTCACCACCCGCCGAGGTATCAAGGCCGTGCTGCGCGTTGACAACGATGCTGTGGCCGTGGTGGCAGACAGCTACTGGCGCGCCAAGTCTGCGCTCGAAGCCTTGCCCATCACCTGGGACTTTGGCGCCAACGCCCAAGTCTCCAGTGCATCCATTGCCGAACGCTTGCGCGAGGGCCTGACCGCCAGCGATAACGTGTTTGCCGATCAGGATGTGGGCAATGTGACCCAGGCTTTTCAAGGCGCCGCCAAGACGATCGAGGCCGTGTATGGCACGCCCTTTGTCACCCACGCTTGCATGGAGCCGATGAACTGCACGGCGCGGGTCACCGCAGCACGAGCAGAAGTGTGGGTTCCCAGCCAGAACGCGGAAGCCTCTCTGGCCGCGCTGGCCGCCGTGACGGGTCTGCCCCTGGAGCAATGTGAAGCCTACAACCCACCTCTGGGGGGCGGGTTCGGTCGACGCGGCGGCACCCAGGACTATGTGCGGCAAGCGGCCCTGATTGCCAAGCAATTGCCAGGCACCCCGATCAAGCTGATCTGGTCGCGCGAAGAAGACATGACACACGACTTCTACCGCCCTATTGGTCAGGCGCGCTTACAGGCAGGCCTGAACAGCCAAGGCGACTTGGTGGGCTTGCATCTTCGGGTGTCGGGGCAGTCCATCAATGCCTATCTGACGCCCCACAACATCGTTGGTGGCAAGGACCGTCGGCAATTACAGGGGTACTGGAAAGAACCCGGCGAATCGCAAATTGGTTACACCGTGCCGAACTTGCGCGTCGAATACGCGATGCGCAACACCCATGTCCCGGTAGGGCCCTGGCGCGGCGTCAACACCAACCAGAACGCCATTTACTTGGAGTGCTTCATGGACGAAGTCGCTCGAGCGGCGGGGAAAGACCCGTTGGCATTTCGCCGCAGCCTGATGTCGCAGCATCCTAAGCACCTGGCCGTGCTGAATGCGGCGGCCGAGAAGGCTGGCTGGGACAAGCCCCTGCCGGCCGGTATGTTCCGCGGCATCGCCCAGTTCATGGGCTACGGAAGTTACACCGCTGCCGTGGCCGAAGTCTCCATGAAGGGCAACGACATCAAGGTACACCGACTGGTCCTGGCCACCAATTGCGGCCACGCCGTCAACCCGGTGCAGATTGCCAGTCAGATTGAAGGGTCGGTTGCTTATGGCATGGACTCTCTACAAAGCGAGTCGTCGATCAAGGATGGCCGCATCGTGGAGACCAACTTCGACACCTACCCCATCGCGCGCCTCTACCAGATGCCCAAAATCGAGTCCGTGATCGCCCCGACCTATGACTTCTGGGGTGGTGTGGGCGAACCCACCATCTGCGTGGTGGCGCCGGCCATTCTGAACGCCATTGCGGCCGCCCGTGGTGGCAAGCCCGTGCGCATGCTACCTCTTAAGAACGAGGGCTTGCGGCTGGTATGAACCTGCGCCGCGGGTTGCTGTGGGCCCTGGGCGGGTGGTGCCTGGGTGCAACCCGAACGTGGGCGCAGCACGTGCCGCAGGAGACGCTGCTGCAACCCTTTCTCGGCACCACACGCGCCCAGAAAGGGCGGGTGAAGCTGGAATTGCCGCGGCTGGCAGACAACGGCTTCAGCGTGCCCTTGAAAATCGCCATCGCGAGCGCCATGAGCCCACAAGACCATGTGCGGCGCTTGCTGCTGTTGTCCAACCGCAACCCGCGCCCCCTGATCGCCGAGTTTGAATGGGGTCCTGCTGCGGCGGCGCCAGTGCTGGCCACCCGCGTTCGACTCAGTGGTTCGCAAACCGTGTTTGCACTGGCCGAGTGGTCCGACGGCAGTTGGTGGCTGGACACATCCGATGTGGAAGTCACCGAATCGGCGTGTCTGGATCAATCATGATGTCCTCGCGCCTGCAAGTCTTGCCCGGTTTTGCGCCAAGCTACATCACACGGGTTCGCCTGCTGATTCAGCACCCCATGGAAACGGGATTTCGCTTTGATGTCGACGGCAAAGCCGTTTCCAAGAACGTGATCCACACGCTCGTCGCTGAATTCGTGGGGGTGAGGGTCTTCAAGGCCACCTTGGGCTCGGGGATTTCAGCCGATCCGTATCTGGAGTTTCACCTACGAACGCCGCACAGCGGTGAGTTGGTGTTGCGGTGGACGGACGATGTCGGCAACACGGGTGAAGCCCGCTCGCACGTGACCATCCCGGGT
>RGEP01000243.1 GCA_009918225.1 Betaproteobacteria bacterium
GTCGATGCAGGCCCAAGGCCGGTGCACCGGCATACAGGCTATCGGCCACCAGGGGATGCCCCAGATGGGCCATGTGCACCCGGATCTGGTGGGTGCGGCCGGTGTGCAAGCGGCACTCCACCGCCGTGAAGCCGCCCGCGGCGCGGTGCAGCACGCGCACCGAGGTTCGGGAGGGTTTGCCTGAGGCCGACACGGCCATGCGGATGCGCGAGCGTGGGTCTCGCCCGATGGGCGCATCCACCTCCTGCCCGTCGGCCTTGACCGTACCCCAAACAATGGCTCGGTAGACGCGGTGCACGGCGCGTTCGGCGATCGCGCCCACCAGACCCCGCATGGACTCCTGGGTTTTGGCCACGACCATCACCCCCGAGGTATCCCGGTCCAAGCGGTGCACGATCCCCGCACGAGGCAAATGGGCCGCGCCACCGTGGTAGGCCAACAGCCCGTTGAGCAAGGTGCCGCTCCAATGACCCGGTGCCGGGTGCACCACCAAACCTGCAGGCTTGTTGAGCACCATCAGGTGCTCGTCTTCATATCGGATGTCCAGCACCATGGGCTCAGGGCGAAAGGCCTGGGCTTGCGCGGTTGGCAGCAGCTGCACCGACACCACCTGCCCGAGCTTCAAACGGCTGGATGCCGCCTTGGCCTGGCGCCCCTCAATGCGCACACAGCCCCGCTCGATGAGCTGCTGCAGATGGCTGCGCGAAAACTCCGGCGCCTGCCGAACCAGGGCCTTGTCCAAGCGCCCGTCATGGTCCAGCGCAGCAACCGTCCAGCAGCGGGTTTCCACGGCGTCAGCGCTGTCGTCCTCTGCAGCCGCATGGGACGCTTCCAACGCGGGCCCATGCCCTTGCGTGGCCTCATCGCCCTCCCAATCCAGAAGGGGGGCATCCCTATAATCAGCGGTCTTCTTCACGCCGCCAGCCTTCGCGCCATGCACCCATCGCCTTTGATTGCCTTCCTGGATCGCGCTGCTGCGCATCGTTGGCACGCCGCCCTGGGCGGGTTGGGCTTGGCCTTGGCCCTGTTGGGCGGTTGCGCCACCTCCGAGAAAGACGAGTTCTCCGCGATGGCTGTGGAGAAATTGTATGCAGAGGCCAAGGCCGACATGGCTTCGGGCGGCTGGGACCGTGCCATTCGCGCGCTGGAGCGCTTGGAAGGCCGGGCCGCGGGCACCTTGCTGGCCCAACAGGCCTCGCTCGATTTGGCGTACGCACGTTACAAGTCGGGTGAGCGTCCGGAAGCGGTGGCTGCGCTGGACCGTTTCATCCGCCTGAACCCCTCCAGCCCCGCGCTGGACTATGCCTACTACCTCAAGGGCCTGGTGAACTTCAACGACAGCCTGGGCTGGATCTACCAGGTGCTCAAGCAAGATGTGGTGGAGCGCGACCAGCAGGCCTCGCGGGATGCCTATCAGGCCTTCAAGATGCTGGTCGACCAGTTCCCGCAGTCCCGTTACGCCCCCGATGCGCGGCTGCGGATGGACTACATCGCCAATGCGCTGGCCGACTACGAGCTGCGCGTGGCGCGCTACTACTTTGAGCGCGGCGCCTACCTGGCCGCGGCCAACCGCGCACAACAGGCCATCCGCGAGTTCGAGCGCGCACCAGCGGCGGCCGACGCGCTGCGCATCATGGTGCTCAGCTACGAGCAACTGGGGCTGAACGACCTGCGCGACGATGCCAAGCGCGTCTTGGCCCTGAACTTCGCCAATGCCCCAGCAGCCCCTGCCAAAGCCGCCCGCCCCTGGTGGAAGCTTTGGTGAACCGGGCCGCTTAGGCCTCGGTTTCTTTCAGCTGGTCCAGCCACTGCGCCACCGATGCGCCATCGGTCAAGCGTGTCATTGGTGGTAAAGCCGACAGGATGCGGTTGCCGTAGGACTTGGTGTGCAGCCGCTTGTCGCAGATGACAAGCAGGCCCCGGTCGGTTTCGCTGCGGATCAAGCGGCCCACCCCCTGTTTCAACGAAATCGCCGTCTCCGACAGAAACAGCTCCGCAAAGGGATCCCGGCCTTGCGCCTTGAGTGCACGGGTTCTGGCCTCCAGCAGGGGATCATCGGGCGGTGGAAACGGCAGCTTGTCGATGACCACGCACTGCAGCGCTCGGCCGGGCACGTCGATCCCCTCCCAGAAGCTGGCCGCGCCCACGAGCACCGCGCCGCCGCTTTGGGCCGCCTGCAGGAAGCGCT
The DNA here is from genome assembly GCA_009918225.1 of Betaproteobacteria bacterium. Classification (GTDB taxonomy): domain Bacteria; phylum Pseudomonadota; class Gammaproteobacteria; order Burkholderiales; family Burkholderiaceae_C; genus RFTU01. The sequence continues at coordinate 2,189 of RGEP01000243.1, forward strand.
CCAAGAGTGCCCGCTTGGGCTCGCTGCCCTGCACCAAAACCTCGATGCTCAAACCGCGCGACTCGAACAGCTGCCGGATATGGTCGCCGATGACCGGTAAGGCCCGCAGGGTGGTGGCCAGCACGAAGGTGCGGCCGCCCAGCCTGGCAGCACAGCGCGCGCCCAATTCGGCCACGGCCTCGTTGTGGCCGGTTTCGCCCGGCGCGGGGAGCTGAGAAGGCACCCACAGACGCGCATGCGAGGCATAGTCGAAGGGGCTGCCCACCGACAGCACCTGGGCGTCCTCCAGGCCCGCATGTGTTCGAAACCAGCTGAGCTCCGGCTCATCGCCCAAGGTGGCCGAGGTGAAGATCCAGGCTCGGTGGGTGTGCTCCAGCGACTGCTGCATCAGGTCGCGAATGTCCAGAGGCGTGTCAATCAGGCGTGCCTGGTGCGGTCCCAGATCAATCCAGCGCACGCGGTCTACCGCCAAGGGCGACTGGAAGACCCCCACTCGGGCACGCAGTTCCTGGCAACGCTCGGCCAATCGCTGCAGATCGGGGTGGGCCTCGGCCACCGCAGCCGCGCAGTCCTGCGCAACGGTCAAGGCCTCATCCAAGCCGGCCAGGGCCTGGGCAAAGGCCACTTCAACCGGGCGGGCCGCCGCATCCGCACGGCCTGAACAGCGCTCAGACCAACGGATGCGCCGCACCCCGCGAGTGGGCGCCAAGCGCTGCCCAGGCGCGCCCTGCGGACGATCCACCGACTCCATCGGGTGACCGTCGCAAGCCAACAAGAGCTCCCGCACGGCCTGTTCCAAGCCTTGCGCACAAGCCAGCCAATCCTGCAGCCCACGGGCATGCGCCAAGCCCCCCGCACGCAAGTCGCGCGCAAGGTCCAGAACGGCCAGGGTCCCGACGCTGGTGGCCACAAATTGCAAGCCGGTATCGAGAATCTGGTGCGCTTCGTCGAAAACGACCACT
>RGEP01000244.1 GCA_009918225.1 Betaproteobacteria bacterium
GGCCGCACAGTTGCCCGCGATCTGCAGCAACTGCGACCAGCCCTTCTCCCAGCCCTCGCCTTGCAGCAGGGTTTCCACCGTCAGGTGGGTGGTGCCCGAGCGCGAAGGCGAGCTCATGGCCAGGTGGCCGAAGTACACCGGCCGGACCAACTCGGCCCACTGCTTGGGCGGGGGCAGCTTGTTGGCTGCCACGTAACGCGTGTTCCACATGATCCCGTAGCCGGCCAGGGCCTGGCCCAGGTACTTCAGGTCCGAGGGGTTGATGGGATAGGCCCCCACCTTGGCCGGCGCGGCCTTGTTCACCAGGTCGGGGATGGCCTCCAGCAGGCCTTGGCCGGCCAGCACCTCAAAGGCGTCCGGCGCGGATGCCCAGAACACATCCGGCCGCTGGCCGACGGGCAGTTCCCGGATGTAGGCCATGCCCTGAACGGTGTTCTTGTTCAGGATCTCCAGCCGAATGCCGGGGTGGGCCTTTTCGAAGGCGCTCTTGTAGGCCTGGGTGAGCTCTTTGGGGAAGGAGGTGACGACGGTGACGGTGCCCGCGCCCGCGGCGCTGGTCAGCAAGGCCGCCGCCACACCCATCACGGTGCGCCAAGCACCCCAAACTTCAAGGCCTGCACGCCGCATGGTGAACCTCCTGCTGATTGAGAACAGCCGGAATGCTAGCGAGGGCCGTGTCGTTTCTCGGCGATGTCCTTACAGGGACTTCCCGAATAGCAGCCGGTGCTGACGCGCCCTTGCAGGCGCCTCACACGTCGATGTTGGCCGCCCTCAGCGCATTGGTCTCGATGAAGTCCCGACGCGGCTCCACCTCGTCGCCCATGAGCATGGTGAACACCCGGTCGGCCTCGATCGCGTCTTCGATCTGCACCCGCAACAAGCGCCGCACATTCGGGTCCATGGTGGTCTCCCACAACTGCTCGGGGTTCATCTCGCCCAAGCCCTTGTAGCGCTGGCGGCCCACCGCACCTTCGGCCTGCAGCATCAGCCAGGCCATGGCGGCGCGGAAGTCGGCCACCTTGTGTTCCTTTTGCTTTTCGCCCTCACCGCGCTTGACCACGGCCTCTTCGGTCAGCAGGCCCTTGAAGGTCACCCCGGCGCGGCTGAGCACCTCATAGTCGGCTCCGTGCACGAAGTCGGCGGTGATCACGCTGGTCTTGAGGTTGCCGTGGAAGCGCCGGCCGATGCGCAGCACATGCTTGTCGGTACGGGCGTCGTAGGCGCTTTCCACCACCGCGTCGTGCAGTGCCGCTTGCAGGGCTGCAGCCGATGCTGTGGCGGCTTCGGCCGTGTCCAGGTTCAGGGTCAGGCCATCGCTGATGGCGCGCAGGGCCTCCACGTCCATCCAGGCCGACAGGCGGTCGATCACGTTGGTGGCTTCCACGTACTGGCGCGCCATCTCCGCCAGCGCCTCTCCGCTGATGGCCGCGCGCCCCGCACCGGGCTCCACGCGCGCGCCGTCGATGGCCACCTTCAGCAAGAAGGCGTCCAGCTCGTGCCCGTCCTTGAGGTACTGCTCGTGCTTGCCGTGCTTGACCTTGTACAGCGGCGGCTGGGCAATGTAGATGTGGCCGCGCTCCACCAAGGCGGGCATTTGCCGGTAGAAGAAGGTCAGGAGCAGGGTGCGGATGTGCGCGCCGTCCACGTCTGCGTCGGTCATGATGATCACGCGGTGGTAGCGCAGCTTGTCCACATCGAACTCTTCAGAGCCGATGCCCGTGCCCAGCGCGGTGATCAGGGTGAGGATGGAGTCGCTGCTGAGCAACTTGTCAAAGCGCGCCTTCTCCACGTTCAAGATCTTGCCGCGCAGGGGCAGGATGGCCTGGAACTTCCGGTCGCGCCCTTGCTTGGCCGAGCCGCCGGCCGAGTCGCCCTCCACGATGTAGATCTCGCACAGTGCCGGGTCTTTTTCCTGGCAGTCGGCCAGCTTGCCGGGCAGCCCCATGCCGCCCATGACGGTTTTTCGGGTGGCTTCGCGGGCCTTGCGGGCGGCCTCGCGGGCGCGCGCGGCCTCCACGATCTTGCTGCACACCTGCTTGGCGTCGTTGGGGTTCTCCAAGAGCCAATCCGTCAAGAGGCGGCCCACGATGTCTTCCACCGGCGCGCGCACCTCCGAGCTCACCAGCTTGTCCTTGGTCTGGCTGGAAAACTTCGGCTCAGGCACCTTCACACTGACCACGCAGGCCAAGCCTTCGCGCATGTCGTCGCCGCTGATTTCCACCTTGGCCTTCTTGGCCAGTTCGTTGTCTTCGATGTACTTGTTGATCACCCGCGTCATGGCCGCGCGCAAGCCGGTGAGGTGGGTGCCCCCGTCGCGCTGCGGAATGTTGTTGGTGAAACACAGCACCGATTCGTTGTAGCCGTTGTTCCACTGCATGGCCACTTCCACACCGATGTTGGTGCCTTGCTCCGACACCTTGTCGCCCATCGCATGGAAGATGTTGCCGTGCAGCGCCGTCTTGCCCTGGTTGATGAATTCCACAAAGCCCTTCACACCACCGGCATAGGCAAACAGGTCTTCCTTGTTGTGCCGCTCATCGACCAGGCGGATCTTCACCCCGTTGTTCAGGAAGGACAGTTCGCGCAGCCGCTTGGCCAGGATGTCGTAGTGGAACTCGCTGTTTTGCTGAAAGATGTCGGTGTCGGGCAGGAAGTGGACCTCGGTGCCGCGCTTGTCGGTGTCGCCGATGATCTTCATCGGGCTGACCTCGAAGCCCTCGCGCATTTCCAGCACACGGTCTTGTGGCACGCCCTTGCGGAACTCGATGTGGTGGACCTTGCCCTCGCGCCGCACCGTCAAGCGCAGCCACTTGCTCAAGGCGTTCACGCACGACACACCCACCCCGTGCAAGCCGCCCGAAACCTTGTAGCTGTTTTGGTTGAACTTGCCGCCGGCGTGCAGTTCGGTCAGCGCAATCTCGGCCGCTGAGCGCTTGGGCTCGTGCTTGTCGTCCATCTTCACACCGGTGGGAATGCCCCGCCCGTTGTCGATGACGCTGATGGAGTTGTCGGTGTGGATGGTGACGGTGATGTCGTCACAGTGCCCAGCCAGGGCCTCGTCGATGGAGTTGTCCACCACCTCAAACACCAGGTGGTGCAAGCCCGTGCCATCGCTCGTGTCGCCGATGTACATGCCCGGGCGCTTGCGC
>RGEP01000245.1 GCA_009918225.1 Betaproteobacteria bacterium
ACGCCGACCCCACCCGCACCGAGCGCTTTGAGCTCTACATGACCGGCCGCGAAATCGCCAACGGCTTCTCAGAGCTCAACGACGCCGAAGACCAAGCCGCGCGCTTTCATGCGCAGGTGGCCAACAAGGACGCCGGCGACGAAGAGGCGATGTACTTCGACCACGACTTCCTGCGATCGCTCGAATACGGCATGCCCCCCACCGGCGGCTGCGGCATCGGCATCGACCGTTTGGTGATGCTGCTGACCGACTCGCCGTCGATCCGCGACGTGGTGTTGTTCCCGGCGCTTAGGCGGGAGTAACAACGGCCCGTTGTTTAGCGGTTGAAGGTCGGCTTGCGCTTGTTGACGAAGGCATCCATGCCTTCGCGTTGGTCGGCGGTGCCGAACATGGCGTGGAACAGGCGCCGCTCGATGTGCAGGCCTTCGGACAGCGATGACTCGAAGGCTGCGTTCACGGCTTCCTTGGTGGCCATGACGGCCAGGCGGCCGAAGCTGCAGATCTTGTCGGCTGCAGCCAGGGCTTCGTTCATCACCTGATCGGCCGGCAGCACGCGCGAGACCAAGCCGCAGCGCTCGGCTTCGGCGGCGTCCATCCAGCGGTTGGTCAAGAGCATGTCCATGGCCTTGGCCTTGCCCACGGTGCGCGGCAGGCGCTGCGTGCCGCCGGCACCGGCGATCACGCCGATGGTGATTTCGGGTTGCCCGAACTTGGCGTTGTCAGCGGCAAAGATCAGGTCGCACATCATGGCCACCTCGCAGCCACCACCCAGGGCCACACCCTGCACCACCGCGATAACCGGCTTGCGCACGCTGCGAATGGTTTCCCAGTTGCGGCTGATGTAGTTGCTGCTGTAGACCTTCTGAAAATCGTAGTCCTTCATGGCGGCGATGTCGGCGCCGGCGGCAAAGGCTTTTTCATTGCCGGTCAGCACGATGCAGCCGATGCTGTCGTCACGATCAAAGGCCAGCAGCGCCTGGCCAAGCTCGTCCATGAGCTGGTCGTTCAAGGCGTTCATCGCCTTGGGACGGTTCAGCGTGATCACGCCCGTCTTGAGTTCGGCCGTGCCGCGGATGTCGGTCAGAAGGGTCTCGTAGCTCATGGTTTGGACGGCGATGCCGAGGCTGAAGGGTTGGCAGAGTTGGCAGGATGGGTGGCCCCAAGTCTATCGGTGGGCGCGGGCTGTGCACCCGGTGTTGCGGCGGGCGCAGCAGTTGCGCCAGGTGCGGCAGGCGCCACAGATGAAGCAGGCGGCGGCACAGGCGAAGGGGGCAGGGGCTGTTTGACGAGCTCGGGCAGGCCTTCCATCACCATCAAGGCATAGGTGTCGGCGTCCACCAGCACCTGCATGCGCACCGGCAGGTATTGCAGAGCCGGGGCGAACCACACCTCGGCGATGAGGTCGCGCCGCCAGGGGTCGAGTTCACGCTGAGGCTTGGCGTGGATGGTTTGCACCGGGCCCGCGGGCGTGTCCACGGTGACCGGGTCGCCCACCACATAGCTCCATTGGTCGGAGCGGCGCGCCAAGGCCAGGGGAAAGCTCACTTTGTCGCCCGCTTGAATGGGCGTGGGGTTGGTGCCGAACAGCCAGGCCAGTTGCACGAACTGGCTGGCCGAATCTTGCGTGCCCACCGGCGCAGGGCGGCGGCTGCCGTCGGGCAGCACCAAGACGCCGGGCTTGCCGGCTTCACCCGGCTCAAAGCTCAAGGCCAGGCGCCTGGCGCGCGAGAACAGCACGCGGGTGTCTTCCTCGTAGCGCAAAGGCACCAGGCCATCGGGGCCCAAACGGCCTTCGCTGAAGACGCGGCGCGACACGATAGGCGCCGCGCGTGGGCCGATCACCACCTCCATCTCCACGCGGTAACGCTCCCCTTCGCGCAGCCACAAGACTTGTGCGGAGCCGCTGAAATCGCCCCGGTAGTAGCCCTTGAGGCTGTAGCGTATGCGAGTAGAAGGTGGCCAGGGGTCAGGCGGCGCGGCACGTGAGGGCTCGGCTGGCGCTTCGGCGCCGGCGACCACGGTTTCAGCCTGGGGCACCGGTGGTGCCTCGGTGGTGGCTTTGGGTGCCGGCTCGGGCGCGGGGCTGGGCTGCACCGACGTGGCCAGGCTGCTGCCCTCGGCTGCCGCTTCGGGCGCCACGGCCACCACCGGCGGGGCCACGCGGCGCTTGCGCACGGGCTCGACGGGTTTCAGGGCACCCTGCACCACCACCTCAACCGGCGCCAAGGCCGGACCCTGTTCATGCCAGGCGGCCATGGTCAGCGCGAACTGGCGGCCCACCCAGGCGTGCAGCACCAGCACCGCCCCCACCAGGGCAGCCGCCCACCAGCGACGGGCGGTGCTGCGGCGTTTGATGGACCCACCGGGCAAAGCCGGTGGGGACGCCGCTGCGGGTACCGTACGACCACCCGAAGCAGCCCGGGCCGTTGGGACCTCGGGGGCCAATGTAGCCGTCGGGGCCGCTGAGGCCGACTCGGCCGGTGAAGGCCCTTGCTCCATCAGGCGCTGGCGCTCCACCAAGCTCGGCGCCGCTCGGCGCAGGCTGCATCGGCCTTTGCCTGCGCTTCATCAAGCGTCCACTGCAGCGTGGGCAAGCGCGTGGCCTGGGAGTCCGGCTGCAGGCGCAGCGTGTGCAGGCGCTGGTCTCGGTTCACGAGCACATCGACCACGAACTGGGCTTGGGCATGAACTTGGGCCTTCGCCGCGCGGGCATGGCGCGCAGAGGCAACACTGGCCACCGACGCTTTACCCGAGCCTGCACCCGAGCCTGTCGCCGAGCCGGTGCCCCAGCCCGCCAACCACTGCACCGCGTCGTCGAGCCGGCGCACGCGCCAGCCCTGCACCGCCAAGATTTCGTCACCCGCGCACAGCCCGGCTGCTTCTGCCGCACTGCCGCGCAAAACCTGGCGCACCACGCAACCCGTGACCGGCCCTTCGCTCAACCGCAGGCCCCAAGCCGCTGACAGGCGTTCGGCCTCGCGGCTTTGGGCCAGGGCCACGGTGGGCAGCAAATCGGCCACCGGGAGTTCACCCTTGCCATGCACCCAGGCCTTGAGTTCGGCCGCATAGGAGCGCCCGCCCACGGCCTTCAGGGCCTGCGCAATGTCGGCTTCGGTGATGCC
>RGEP01000246.1 GCA_009918225.1 Betaproteobacteria bacterium
TCAAGGCCGCACACGCCATCAAGGCCCCAGCATGGCCTGCTCATTCCCTGGCCCGGCCAGCGGGCCTAGACTAGGCGCATCGTCGTTTGAGGAAAGCCATGAACGCACCCCTGCCCGCTGATGTCTTGCGCGCCCTGCAGACGGTGAGCCTGGACGACAAGTACACCCTGCCTGAGGGCCGCGCCTTCATGAGCGGTGTGCAAGCCCTGGTGCGGCTGCCGATGTTGCAGCGCCAGCGAGATGCCCTGGCGGGCTTGAACACCGCAGGCTTTGTCAGCGGCTACCGCGGCAGCCCTTTGGGGGGCTACGACCAGGCCCTGTGGCAGGCGCAAAAGCACTTGGCCGCCCAAAGCGTGGTCTTCCAGCCCGGGGTGAATGAGGAGTTGGCAGCCACCGCCCTGTGGGGCACCCAGCAGCTCGACCTCTACCCCAAGGCCAAGAAGCACGACGGCGTGTTTGGCATCTGGTACGGCAAGGGGCCGGGGGTGGACCGCTGCTCATATGGCCGGTACCGCCCGCCACGGCGGGGTGATCGCCGTGGCCGGCGACGACCACGTGGCCAAGAGCAGCACCGCCGCGCACCAGAGCGACCACATCTTCAAGGCCTGCGGCCTGCCGGTGTTTTTTCCCAGCACCGTTCAAGACATTCTGGACATGGGCCTGCACGCCTTCGCCATGAGCCGTTTTGCCGGCGTATGGACCGGCATGAAGACCATCCAGGAGGTGGTGGAGTCTTCCTCCAGCATTGATGTCAGCCCGGGGCGGGTGAAGATCGTGCTGCCCGAGGACTTCCCCATGCCCACAGGTGGCGTGCACATCCGCTGGCCCGATGCTGCACTCGAGCAGGAACAACGCCTGTTCAGCCACAAGTGGTACGCAGCCCTGGCCTATGTGCGGGCCAACCGGCTCAACCACAACGTGGTCGCCACGCCGCACGACCGCTTTGGCCTGATCGCCAGCGGCAAGGCCTACAACGACCTGCGCCAGGCCTTGCTGGACCTGGGCCTGGACGACGACACCTGCCGCCAGTTGGGCATCCGGGTGCACAAGGTGAATGTGGTGTGGCCCTTGGAGGCCAACATCACCCGCGAATTCGCGCAAGGGCTGCAGGAAATTCTGGTGGTGGAGGAAAAGCGCCAGATCATCGAATACCAACTCAAGGAAGAGCTCTACAACTGGCGCGCCGATGTACGGCCCGATGTGCTGGGCAAATTCGATGAACCCGAGGGCGACCACAGTGGGGGCGAGTGGAGCCAACCCAACCCCAGCGGCAACTGGCTGCTGCGCGCCAATGCCGACCTCACGCCCGCGCTGATCGCCAAAGCGGTGGCCAAACGCCTGAAAAAGCGCGGCCTGGCACCCGAGGGCAGCGACATCGCCGAACGCATGGACCAGCGGCTGCGGGTGATCGAAGCCAAAGAGCGCGAAATGGCGGCTCTGGACCTCAAGAGCACCGGCGAGCGCCAGCCCTGGTTTTGCAGCGGCTGCCCACACAACACCAGCACACGGGTGCCCGAGGGCTCGCGCGCACTGGCGGGCATCGGCTGCCACTTCATGTCCATCTGGATGGACCGCAGCACCTCCACCTTCAGCCAAATGGGCGGTGAAGGGGTGGCCTGGGTGGGCCAAGCGCCCTTCAGCACCGATGCCCATGTGTTTGCGAACCTGGGTGACGGCACCTACTTCCACAGCGGACTCTTGGCCATCCGCCAAAGCATTGCCGCCGGTGTGAACATCACCTACAAGCTGCTGTACAACGATGCGGTGGCCATGACGGGCGGGCAACCGGTGGGCGAACGCCTGGATGGCCCCGGCGGACTGTCCACCTCGGGCCACAGCGTGCTGCAGATTCAAAAGAGCCTGATCAGCGAGGGCGTGCGCCAGTTGGTCATCGTCACCGACGAGCCGGAAAAGTACCAGGGCCTGGACCTGGAGCCCGGCGTGGCGGTGCACCACCGCGATGAGCTCGACCGAATCCAGCGGGAGTTCCGCGAGATCAAGGGCTGCACCGCCATCATCTACGACCAGACCTGCGCCACCGAAAAGCGCCGCCGCCGCAAGCGCGGCACGATGGTGGACCCGGCCAAGCGGGTGGTGATCAACGAACTGGTGTGCGAAGGGTGCGGCGACTGCAGCGTGCAAAGCAATTGCTTGTCGGTCGAGCCGCTGCAGACCGAGTTCGGCCGCAAGCGCCGCATCAACCAGAACAGCTGCAACAAGGACAGCAGCTGCGTCAAAGGCTTTTGCCCCAGCTTTGTCACCGTGGAAGGGGGGCAGCTGCGCAAACCCAAGAAGGACGACCGCCGGATCGACCCCTACACCCTGCCGGCGCTGCCCGAACCCGTGGTGCCGGTGGCCGATCGCGCCTGGGGCATCGTGGTGGGTGGCGTCGGGGGCACCGGCGTCATCACCATCGGCCAGCTCTTGGGCATGGCCGCCCACATCGAAGGCCAGGGCGTGGTCACGCAAGACTCGGCCGGTTTGGCCCAGAAGGGCGGCGCCACTTGGAGCCATGTGCAGATTGCGCAGCGCGCGCAGGACCTGCACACCACCAAGGTCGACACCGCCAAAGCCGATCTGGTGATCGGCTGCGACAGCATCGTGGCGGCGCACAAAGCCACCCTGTCGGTGATGCACGAAGGCCGCACCTATGTGGCCCTGAACACCCACGGCACGCCCACGGCTTCATTTTTAAAGAACCCCAACTGGCAGTTCCCGGAAGATGGCTGTGAAGCCGCCATCGCCCGCGCCGTGGGCCGCTCGGCCCTGGGCCTGTTCGATGCCGAAGAAGTGGCCACGCAACTGCTGGGCGACAGCCTCTACACCAACCCCCTGATGCTGGGCTATGCCTGGCAGCAGGGCCGGGTGCCGCTGTCGCGCCAAGCGCTGTTGCGCGCGATGGAACTCAACGGGGTCCAGGTGGAAAAGAACAAGGCGGCCTTTGAGTGGGGCCGGCGCTGCGCGCACCAGCTCGACGCGGTGCGCGCGCTTTACCAGGCCCAGCAGGTCATCCAGGTGCTGCGACAACCCTCACTGGACGAGGTGGTGCACAAGCGCATC